>NZ_JACVTV010000121.1:0-12615 GCF_016624625.1 Stenotrophomonas sp. S41
GGGTTGTTTCTTCTGCTCCCCCCCCCCCCCCCCCCCCCCCCCCCCCCCCGCCATCCCACGGAATGCCGCTCTTGCCGTTGCATCCAGCAGGTGCAGGGCTGCAAGCCCTGCAAAGCCCCCCCTTCCCCATACCCCGCCGAATGGGTATACAGTCGCCCTGTACCGGCAACGTGCCGGAATGAACCCTGGGAGGGGACCATGCGCAAGACCTTCAAGACCCTGTTGCTGGCACTGCCGCTGTGCCTGGCCGCCCTGTCGGCCCAAGCCGCCGACAGCGCCGCCGGCCGCTGGAAGACCATCGACGACAAGACCGGCAAGGTGAAGTCGATCGTCGAGATCAGCCAGGCCGCCAACGGCGCGCTGACCGGCAAGGTGGTCGAGATCCTGCACTCGGACAAGGGTCCCAACCCGGTCTGCGACGGCTGCGAAGGCGCCAACAAGAACAAGCCGGTGAAGGGCATGACCATCCTCTGGAACCTGTCGCAGGACAAGGGTAGCCACAGCAAGTGGTCCGGCGGCACCATCCTCGACCCGGCCAACGGCAAGACCTACAAGTCGAAGCTGGAACTGCAGCCGGGCGGCGGCAAACTGGACGTGTCCGGCTGCATCGCCTTCATCTGCCGCACCCAGACCTGGGTCCGCGAGTAAGGCCTCCGGCCCGCGCAGCACCCCCGTGACCCGGCCCCGGCGGGGTCACCTCGTTGCAGGCATGCGATAATCTGCGGTTCCCCTCGGCTGCACCCCGCGACCATGACCCGTACCGCGCTCGTCACCACCGCCCTGCCCTACGCCAACGGCCCCCTGCACTTGGGCCATCTGGTCGGCTACATCCAGGCTGACATCTGGGTGCGCGCGCGGCGAATGAGCGGCGGCAAGGCCTGGTTCGTCTGCGCCGACGACACCCACGGCACGCCGATCATGCTGGCCGCGGAAAAGGCCGGGGTCACCCCGGAAGCCTTCATCGCCAACATCCAGGCCGGCCATGAGCGCGATTTCGCCGCCTTCGGCGTGGCCTTCGACCACTACGACTCGACCAACTCGGCGGCCAACAAGGCGCTGACCGAGCAGTTCTACCTGAAGCTGGAAGCGGCCGGCCACATCAGCCGTCGCTCGGTGGCGCAGTTCTACGACCCGGCCAAGGGCATGTTCCTGCCCGACCGCTACATCAAGGGCATCTGCCCGAACTGCGGCAGCGCCGACCAGTACGGCGACAACTGCGAAGTCTGCGGCGCCACCTACAACCCGACCGACCTGAAGGATCCGAAGTCGGTGATCTCCGGCGCCACGCCGGAAATCCGCGATTCGGAACACTTCTTCTTCGAGGTCGGCCGTTTCGAAGGCTTCCTGCGCACCTGGCTGGCCGGCGACGTCGCCCTGCCCGGGGTGAAGGCCAAGCTGATGGAATGGCTGGACGCCGACGGCGGCCTGCGCGCGTGGGACATCTCGCGCGATGCGCCGTACTTCGGTTTCGAGATCCCCGGCCAGCCGGGCAAGTACTTCTACGTCTGGCTGGACGCGCCGATCGGCTACCTGTCCAGCTTCCAGACCCTGTGCGGCAAGCTCGGCGAAGACTTCGAATCGCACCTGCGCGAAGGCACCAGCACCGAACTGCACCACTTCATCGGCAAGGACATCGTCAACTTCCACGGCCTGTTCTGGCCGGCGGTGCTGAACGGTACCGGCCACCGCGCGCCGACCCGCCTGCACGTCAATGGCTACCTGATGGTCGACGGCGCGAAGATGAGCAAGTCGCGCGGCACCTTCGTGATGGCGCGCACCTTCCTCGATGCCGGCCTGGAACCGGAAGCCCTGCGTTACTACTACGCGGCCAAGACCAGCGGCGGCGTGGACGACCTCGACCTGAACCTGGGCGATTTCGTGGCGCGCGTGAACGCCGATCTGGTCGGCAAGTTCGTCAACCTGGCCAGCCGCTGCGCCGGCTTCATCAGCAAGCGCTTCGACGGCCTGCTGGCCGCGCAGCTGCCCGATGCGGCGCAGTACCAGCGCTTCGTCGATGGCCTGGCGCCGATCCGTGAAGCCTACGAGCGCAACGACCCGGCCGCCGCCATCCGCCTGACCATGACCCTGGCCGACGAAGCCAACCGCTACATCGACGAGGTCAAGCCGTGGGTCATCGCCAAGCAGGAAGGCGCCGACGCGCAGCTGCAGGCGGTGTGCAGCCAGGGCCTGAACCTGTTCCGCGTGCTGGTCACCGCCCTGAAGCCGGTGCTGCCGGCCACCGCTGCGCAGGCCGAGGCCTTCCTGGCCGCGCCGGTGAACGACTGGACCGCACTGGCACAGCCGCTGCTGGGCCACCGCATTGCTGAGTACACCCCGCTGTTCACCCGTATCGACCCGAAGAAGATTGACGCCATGATCGACGCCTCCAAGGACACCCTGCAGCCGGCCGCCGCTGCCGCCCCCGCCGCCAAGACCGAAGCCGTGAAGCCGGCTGCCCCGGCCCCGGCCAAGGACGAAGCGAAGAGCGCCGACGCACCGGCCTACATCGGCATCGATGATTTCGCCAAGCTCGACCTGCGCATCGGCAAGGTGCTGGTGTGCGAATTCGTGGAAGGCTCGGACAAGCTGCTGCGCTTCGAACTGGATGCGGGCGACCTGGGCAAGCGCCAGATCTTCTCCGGCATCCGCGGCAGCTACGGCGAGCCCGAAGCACTGGTCGGCCGCAGCGTGGTGTTCATCGCCAACCTGGCCCCGCGCAAGATGCGCTTCGGCCTGAGCGAAGGCATGATCCTGTCTGCCGGTTTTGACGGTGGCGCGCTGGCCCTGCTGGATGCCGACAGCGGCGCGCAGCCGGGCATGCCGGTCCGCTGATGCCCTGTGGGCGCGGCCCTCGCCGCGCCCCTCCACGCAGACCGCCACGGAAGGCATGGCCATGGGAGAGAGCAGGATGGAGCTGGCGCTGTTCGATTTCGACCACACCGTCACCACCTGCGATACCTATGGCCGCTTCCTGCGCCGCGTGGCCACGCCCGAGCAGCTGGCGCGCGCATGGTGGAAGGTCGGCCCCTGGCTGCTGGCCTACCGCCTGCGCATCATTTCCGCCGCGCGCATCCGCGCCCGCGTCACCCGCCTCACCTTCAGCGAACGCCACGCCGATGACATCGCCACGCTGGCGGCCGGTTTCGCCCGCGAGGTGCTGCCCGAGGTGATGCGTCCGGAAATGCTGGAGCAGATCCGCTGGCACAAGGAACAGCAGCACACCGTGGTGATCGTGTCCGGTTCGCTGGACCTGTACCTGCGGCCGTGGTGCGAACAGCTGGGCCTGCAGCTGATCTGCAACCGGCTGGAAAGCCAGGATGGACGCCTGACCGGGCGCTATGCGGGCGGCGACTGCGCCCCGCGCAAGGTCGAGCACATCCGCCGCCAGTTCGACCTGTCGCGCTACCTGCGCATCCACGCTTACGGCGACAGCTACGAAGACCGCCCGATGCTGGCCCTCGCCCACGAGCGCTGGTACCGCGGCAGACCCCTGAAGTGATTTTGACGCGCAGCCTTCGCCACGCATGAGCCTGATCCCGCCCCTGACCGAACGCCTCGACCGCTTGCTGCCGCAGACCCAATGCGGGCAATGCGGCTACGACGGCTGCCGCCCGTATGCGCAGGCGATGGCGCGCGGCGAAGCGGGCGTGGACCGCTGCCCGCCCGGTGGCGATGCCGGTGCACGCGCACTGGCACAGGTATTGGATGTGCCCGCCGTGCCCTTCGACCGCACGCGCGGCGAGCACAAGGCGCCGCAGGTCGCGCTGATCGTCGAAGCCGACTGCATCGGCTGCACCAAGTGCATCCAGGCCTGCCCGGTGGACGCCATCGTCGGCGGCGCCAAGTACATGCACACGGTGATTGCCGACCTCTGCACCGGCTGCGAGCTGTGCATCCCGCCGTGCCCGGTGGACTGCATCGACCTGGTGCAACTGTAGCGGGGGTCGGATCCCTTTCCAGCGGAAAGGGCTCTGCCCCCACTTCACCAGACATTCGTCGCAATCACCGCGTCCTGCACGCCGCGCGCCCACACGGAACAGGACGCACATCGCAGATTGCCCTACTGCTCGCGGTACATGCGCCAGCCCACTGCGGCCTCTTTCAACCGCATGCCAGACTTCCGCAAACGTCCTGTGACGGGCCACCCCAAGCGGCTGGCCGGTTTTCAAGCCACGTTCCGCCCGCCACCGTGCCGTGGCGGCTACCGATTGACCTGAACGGAGCTGTGCCATGACCCCTTCGGACCTTACCGACGACTGCACCTGCGACATCACCGATGCAGCGGACGAGATCGAGCGCCATCCCGACAGGATGATGGCCCTGCTGCGGAAGATCAGCGCGGCTGCCGCCGTCGATGGATTCCCGTGGCCGGAAGGCTACCTGCTGCCCGGCGGCCATCTCGGCCTGACCGACGCAGACCGCACCCTGGTCGGCCTGCGCGTGGTGCAGGAAATCATGCTGGCCGCCGAACGCAGCCGGCATCATGACGACGCCGCCGAATACGTCGGCGACCACGTCATGGATGGCCTGATGCAGGCCTGCATCGCGCTGTCGGAACACGCCGCCAGCAGGATCGGCCTGCAGTAACGACAACGGGGTCAGAGCCCTCTCCTTCGGAGAGGGATCCGACCCCGCTTCACGCAATCCCGGATTACGGCACGGCCGCCGTGATCACGATCTCGACCTTCCACTCGGCATGCGCCAGCTTCGCTTCGAACGTCGCACGCGCCGGGGTCGCACCTTCGACCACCCACTCATCCCACGCCTTGTTCATGCCGTCGAAATCGGCGATGTCGGCCAGGAACACTTCCGCGCGCAGCACGTGCTGGCGATCACTGGCCACCAGCGCCAGCAGCTTGTCGATCTCCGCCAGCACCTGCCGGGTCTGCCCGGTGATGTCCTGGCTGGTGTCTTCCGGAATCTGGCCGGAAAGGTAGGCGACCTTGTTGTGCACGGTCATCTCGGACATGCGCGGTCCGACGTCGTAACGCTCCATCATGGGCGTGGCTCCTGCGGGGTGGACTGAACCCCATTCTCACCCAGCCGGGCGGTGAAATGTGGCCTCCCGCACGCACATTCGTTGCCGCCAATCGCCGCACAGTGCCGGTGCTGGTCAAACGCCACCGACAGGCGCACGATGCGCCACGTTCACGTTGACACCCCTCTTCCCCCTGCTGTCGCATTCTTGCGCCGATGACCCCAGCCAACGACCCCACCACCGCTTCGCACACCCCGGCATGGAAGCGGGTCCTGACCATCGTCATCCCGCTGCTGATCCTGTCGCTGGCCCTGCACGGGCTGGCCAACGAGTTCGACGAGCACGGCTACCGCGCCATCCGCGAAGCCTTCCACAAGCTGACCGGCACGCAGATCGCGCTGACCGTGCTGCTGGGCCTGGCCAGCTACGCCTGCCTGATCGGCTTCGATGCCATCGGCCTGCGCCGCAGCGGCATCCGCGTGCATCCAGCGCGCGTGGGCATCACCGCCTTCCTCGCCCATACCCTGGGGCAGACGGTGGGCTTTGCGGCACTGACCGGCGGCGCGGTGCGTCTGCGCGGCTACCGCAGCGCCGGACTCGACCTGGCGCAGATCGGCCAGGTGGTGCTGATGAGCACGCTGGGCTTCGTCTTCGGTGCCTGGCTGCTGATCGGTGTGGCGCTGTGCATGGAACCGGCCGCCGCCGCGCTGGCCCTGCCGCTGGACCCGGCCGCAGTGCGCGTGGTCGGCATCCTCGCCCTGCTCGCCTACGCCACCACCGTGCTGCTGGTCGGCCGCAACGGGCGCCAGTTCCGCATCTTCGGCCATGGCCTGTGGCTGCCGGATCGTCGCACCATGCTCGGCGTCACCGTGCTCAGCGTGATCGAGCTGGTGCTGGCCAGCGCCGCGTTCTACGTGCTGCTGCCCGACTCGACGCCCACCGGCCTGCCCGGCTTCGTCGGCCTGTACCTGGTGGCTGTGCTGGCCGGCCTGGCGTCCACGGTCCCGGCCGGCCTGGGCGTGTTCGAGTGGAGCCTGCTGAAACTGCTGCCGCAGGTCGCCCCGGCCGCGGTGCTGGCGGCCGCGCTGATCTATCGCGTCACCTACTACGTGCTGCCGCTGCTGCTGGCCACCCTGCTCGCCTTCGCCCCGGCCCTGCGCCAGCCGCTGCAGGCCAGCGCCGGGGCCACCCGCGCCGGCTGGCATGCGCTGCGCCCGTGGCTGCCGCAGATCATCGCGCTGGCTGCCTTCAGCATCGGCGCCGCGCTGGTCATCGATGGCACGCTGCCGACGCCACGCCGCCATCTGCTCAACGCCTCGCTGCCGATCCTGGAAACCTCGCACCTGATCGGCAGCCTCGGCGGCGTCGCGCTGCTGCTGATCGGCCAGGGCCTGGCCCGGCGCAGCCATGCGGCGTGGATGCTGGCGATGGCGGTGTGCGTGATCACGCCGCTGCCGCTGTGGCTGCGCGGCGGCCAGCCGCTCATCGCCGTGTCCGCGCTGCTGGTGGCGATGGCGCTGTGGGCCGCGCGCCGCGAGTTCTACCGCCAAGGTGCGCTGCTGGATGAAGCGTGGTCGTGGCCGTGGCTGCGCAACCTGGGCCTGGTGCTGGTCGCGGTCACCTGGCTGCTGTTCTTCACCTACAGCCACGTCGAATACCAGAACGAGCTGTGGTGGCAGTTCGCGGTGTCGGGCAATGCGCCGCGTGCGCTGCGCGCGCTGCTGGTGGTGGCCATCGCGCTGGTGATGTTCGGCCTGGCGCGCCTGCTGCACAGCACGCGCACGCCGCTGCCGGCCGCCGACGATGCCACCCTGCAGGCGCTGGCCCCGGTACTGGCGAGCGCGACTGACACCCAGGCCTGCCTGGTGCTGACCGCCGACAAGGCGGTGCTGCGCGACGACGCGAAGCAGGGCTTCGTGATGATGCAGCGCTATGGCGGCTCGCTGATCGCGATGGGCGATCCGGTCGGCCCGCCCGACGTCGCCCGTGCGCTGATCTGGCGCTTCCGCGAGGAAGCCGACCGCCTCGGCCTGCGCCCGGTGTTCTACCAGGTGGGCGAGGCGTACTGGCAGACCTATCTGGATCTCGGCCTGGGCCTGGTCAAGCTGGGCGAGGAAGCGATGGTGCCGCTGCACGACTTCGGTCTTGAAGGGCGTGAGCGTGCCGACCTGCGCCAGGCCTGGAACCGCGGCAAGCGCAGCGGCCTGTCGTTCCGCGTGGCAGCGGTGGAAGAAATTCCCGAGCTGCTGCCGCGCCTGCACGCCATTTCCAACGCGTGGCTGGACGACAAGGCCGGCGACGAAAAGGGCTTCTCGCTGGGCAGCTTCGACCCGCAGTACCTGGTGCGCTTCCCAGTGGCGCTGGTCGAGGCCGAGGGTGAAATCGTGGCCTTCGCCAACCTCTGGCAGGCACCGGCCGGTGCCGAGCTGTCGGTGGATCTGATGCGTCACGTCAACGAGGCACCGAAGGGCACGATGGATTTCCTGTTCATCGAGCTGTTCCTGTGGGGCCGCGCGCAGGGCTATGCGCGTTTCTCGCTGGGCATGGCGCCGCTGTCCGGGTTGGCCCAGCACCGCCTGGCGGGCCGCTGGAACCGCCTCGCCGGCCTGCTGGCGCGGCATGGCGAACGCTTCTATGGCTTCAGCGGCCTGCGCCGGTTCAAGTCGAAGTTCGCCCCGCAGTGGCGCCCGCGCTACCTCGCCGCACCCGGCGGCATGCACCTGCCGGCGGCGCTGCTGGATGCCACGCGGTTGATTTCGCTGGACCCGCGCCGCGGGTGATCCGGGGTGCTGCCCCTGGTGGGTGCGAACCGTTGGTTCGCACGCTTTCCGCCGGGCATGGCCCGGCGCTACCTGTGGGTGCGGTTTACGCGCCGCCCTTGAGGATCACTTCCGCCAGACGGTCGTAATCACCATTGAAGTGATGGTCGCCCGGCAGCTTCACCTTCTGCACCGCCTCGCCGGCGGGCAGATCCGGGCACAGCGCATCCTCATCCTTTTCGCCGTACACGCACAGCGTCTTGCCCGCCGGCAGCCGGGCCACTTCCGGTGCGATCGGCAGGCCATCGCCACCACCGCCCAGCCAGTTGCTGACGTGGAATTCGAAATCGGCCTTGCGCCCCACCGACAGCAGGGCGATGCGCTCCACACTCTCGCGGGTGCCTGCATCAAGCTGGTTGATGGTGGCCGGCAGCACGTCGGCGCCCTGCGAGAAGCCGACCAGCATCACCTTGTCGCGGTGCCACTGCTGCCGGTAGTGGGCGATGATCTTCTGCAGGTCGGCGGCAAAGCCCTTGGGCGTGCGCTCGCTCCAGAAATAACGCAGTGAATCGATGCCGACCACGGCCACGCCATGCTCGCTCAGCGAGGCGGCAACGTTCTTGTCCAGGCCGGCCCAACCGCCGTCGCCCGACACGAAGATGGCCAGGGTGTCACCGTTGCCGGTGGCCGGCACTTCCACCACCGGCAATCCCTTCAACGCATCCGGCGGCGGTGCCAGGCTTACGCCGGCCTGCGCGCCCACCACCCGTGCCGCAGCCACCAGGCCGGGCGAGGCATCGCCGCGCGCGGTGCGCTTGAACTCACGCGCCATTGCCACCTGCTGCACGAACGGGCTGGCCTGGCCGGCCTGGCAGGCGTTGCCGCCAGCCGCGCTCAGCCACGGGAAATTCAGTTCGGCCGGCTGCAGCCGGTTGTGCTTCACGCCATCGCCGCAGACCATGCGCTCGTGGCTGTGGCCAGGGCAGAAGCCGGTGGTCAGCAGGCCGGCAAAGACCTGCGTATCGGCCTGCGCAGCCAGCGTGTAGGCCATCTCCGCACCCTCGCCATCACCGCCAACCAGTGGCAGGTGATAACCCGGCAGGTGCAGCGAGGCCTGCAGCCAGCGCGAGAAATTCTCGACGTCGCCGGCACCGAACGAACAGGTCGGATTGCCTTCACGCTTCAGCACGCCACGCAGGTGGCTGATGTCCACGGCGGCAACGAGAGCGCCATCGGCACGCAGGGCCTCGATCGGCAGGCGGCTGGTATCGCCACCGGCGGTCGGCTCATGGAACCAGATCACCACCCGCTGCGGGGTTCCCGCCGGCATGTGCACCGGTATCTGGTCGAAGCGCCCGTGGCTGAACTGCTGCACGTTCGCCGCCGCCATGGCCGGCAACGCGGCCAGCGCCAGCACCACACCCATTGCCCTGCCCAGCCCTGCACGCTTCATATCGCATCCCCGGTGGAATGCGCACACGATACGCCGCCACCGCGTGCACGGCACGTACCCGTGCAGGCCGTTGGCGGCTCAGCGGGACGCGCTGCGGCTACCCCGCCGGTACATCGCCACCGCCAGCCACAGCAGCCAGCCGACGATCACCACGATCACCGTTTTCTGGCCCAGCCCACGCGGCGGGCCCGCCCGCCACAGCACGTGCAGCCACAACAATGCGAAGGCCAGCCACGCCCAGCCCCACAGCAGGGCCGCACTGCGCTGCCAGCCCGGCTCGCGGCGCAGGTACCACGCCTGCAGCAGCATGCCGACACTGGCGCACAGGAAGGCGGTGTTCGCAGCCACGCCATGCACCAGCGGCGCCAGCAGTGGCGTCGCCTCGGGCAGCCAGCTGTCGCCGATGGACACGGTGGCCAGGCCGAGCGCGGCCACAGTGAACAGCAGCGGTGCGGCGGCACTGCGGCGCGGCCCCGTGCTGTGCCGGTACAGCGCGATGCCGAGCACGGCGATGGCCAGCGCCAGCAGGCAATAGGCACTGCGCAGGGCCAGCCCCCAGGGGCCGTGCAGGTAGATGCTCAGGGTGGTCTGCACCCAGTCCAGGTCGGTGCGCGCGAACTGGGTCCACAGCGCCGTGGCGATGAACAGCAGCAACGCGACCATGGCCAGCAATGCCGCCGGCCGCGCGCGCGTCATGATGCCTCCTGCGGATGCCGCGCCTTCCATTCGGCCAGCGCCTTGCGGTAGCGCTGCAGCTCGTCGGAATACAGGTCGAGCACGCACAGCGGGCAGCCGCTGCCGCAGCACTCGTTGGGGCCGGGCTCTTCCGGCGGTAGCGGACGCGGATCGGGATCAGGCACAGACACGGGGTTGGTCACGGGCAGGCACGGCGTTGCAGACAGGCGCCCAGTGTAACGGTCCCGCTCAGGCGTCCAGCTGCCGCTGCAGGTTGGCGCGCGCCGCCGCATCCAGGCGCTGGTGGAAGAAGTCGCTGAGGAAGATGCGTGGCGCGCGCAGCAGGCCCTGCAGGAAGCGACGGCGGCCGGCACGATACAGGAAGCCCGGCACCACGCCCTGGTACTCCTCGGCCACGCCGCGGTCGTAGGCGGCGAACACCGCTTCGGGGGCCGCCAGGATGGCCATGTCGCAATCCAGGAACAGGGCCACTTCGGCATCCACGTCGTCCGGTCCCAGTTCGCCGTGGCGCGCGGTCAGCAGGATCAGCTGCTCCACCCGCGCTGCATCGATGCCCGACAGCTCCGGCGCATGCGCGATGGCCCTGCGCGCCAGCTCGGCCGAGCGCGCTTCGTTGTCCTTGCGCCCTGCCTGGTAGATGGCGTCGTGGTACAGCACCGCCAGATACACCTCGGCGGGCTGCTGCCAGCCCGGCCCGGCCGCGACGTCCTGGCAGTGCTGCAGCACCGCGCGCACGTGGCCGAAGTGGTGGTAGGCGCGCGGCGGCGTGGCGTAGGCATCCTGCAGCGTCTGCCACTGCGCCGGTGCAAGCGGGATCGGGGCGAAGTCCATGCAGGGATCATCCCGCCCACAGGCGCCGCGGGCAAGCTGGACAATTTTTCACCAGCCGCTCACATCGCTTGCCGGGCAAGGCTGGCAAGGGGTTGTCCACAGCTTTGTCGCGGGCTGGTCCACACCGCATGTGGATGAACGCGGGCGGCCGACCAATGGTTGATGCCGGCCCACCCGCGCGGGTCTACACTGCCGGCAGGCGGGCCTACCCGCCGCCGCAGGAAACTGCCATGCGCCGTCTTGCCGCTTGTTGCCTTGCACCTTTGCTGGCTGCCTCGGGCGTGTCAGCCGCCCTGGCCCAGGATCCTCCACCACCCGCCCCCCAGGTGGCGCCGGCCGCACCGGTTGCGGTGGCCAGCGTGCCGACAGCGGAGCAGGTGCTGGCCATTCCCGCACCGCTGCGGCAGATGCTGCAGACGCGTGTGATCGCCCGCCACAGCTCGCGCGAGCAGCGCCTGCAGGCGCTGGCCGAAATGATCTTCGGTGCGCAGGCGCTGGACCTGCAGTACGACCCGACGGCGACCTACACGCTCACGGAAATCTGGCAGAAGCGCCAGGCCAACTGCCTGGCGTTCACCCTGCTGTTCGCCACGCTGGCGCGCGAAGCCGGCATCCAGGCGCGCGTGCAGGAGGTGGATCGCGTGGTGTCCTGGTACCAGGACCAGGAACAGGGCGTGGTCTACAGCGTGGGGCACGTCAACGTGGGGATCATGGTGGATGGGCGCGGCGGGACCGTCGACCTCGACCGCAACATCCTCTACGACCGCCGCGGCCCGCACCCGATCTCGCTGGACCGCGCACTGGCCCACTTCTACAACAACCGCGGCGCCGAGCGCATGACCGCGGGCGACAAGGTGGGGGCGCGTGCGTTCTTCACGGCGGCACTGGCGCGTGCGCCGGATTTCGCGCCGACCTGGAACAACCTCGGCGTCCTCGACAGCCGCGACGGTGATCTCGCGGGTGCGCGCGCCGCACTGGAGAATGCGCTGCGGCTGGATGACCGCGAGGATTCGGCGCTGATCAACGCCAGCGTGCTGTATCGCCGCCTGGGCCTGGTGACGCAGGCGCAGGCGCTGGAGCAGCGTTTGAAGGCGGTGCAGCGCGACGATCCGTTCGCGCAGTACATGGCTGGTGCTGCCGCGGAGCGCAACGGTGACCTGGCCACGGCGATCCGCTATTACCGGCGCGCGGTGCAGCTGTACGACAACGCGCACCAGTTCCACTTCGGGCTGGCGCGCGCGTATTTCCTCTCGGGCCAGCTGGCCCGTGCCGACCGCGAACTGACGCGGGCACGTTCGCTGGGTGGCAGCGTCAACCAGCAGCGCTACCAGGCCAAGCTGGATGGCCTGTCGCGCCTGCGCACGCAGCAGGCGCGACGCTGAGCGCGGCTCAGGCCTTCTTGAGGAAGCAGGTCTTCAGCACCAGGCCCTTGATCTTGTCCGAGTTGCCTTCGATGTGTTCGGCATCGTCCTCGACCAGGCGGATGTTGCGGATGACGGTGCCCTGCTTGAGCGGGATGGACGAGCCCTTGACCTTCAGGTCCTTGATGACGGTGACCGTGTCGCCGGCCTGCAGGGTGTTGCCGTTGCTGTCACGCACGACGAGGGAGGTGCCGGCGCCCTCCTCGGCGGTCCACTCGAAACCGCAGTCGGCGCAGATCCACAGCGCGCCATCGGCATAGGTGTTTTCCAGGGTGCACTGCGGGCAAGCGGGAGCGGAAGACATCAGCAAGTACCTCAAAATGAATCAACAACCGCCATTGTAACCGGCGGGTCCGTGCTTCCATTTTTTCCCGCGTACGGCGCTTCTGTTGATACCGGTTTGAGGCGGAGGGGCGGGCTGGCCAAGACACGCCGTAAACCCATCCATGGGGGCTCGATGGCGCCATCCATGGCGCC
>NZ_JACVTV010000122.1:0-12422 GCF_016624625.1 Stenotrophomonas sp. S41
GCATGACGCGGTACCGACCAACGGTCGGTACCCACCAGGGCAAGGGGAGTGGCGCCCCCCCGGGGGGCCCCCCCCCCCCGGGTCAGATCCCCGAAGGGGCTCTGACCCGCGTCTCCTTTCGCCCGAACACTGCGCCTGCCGGCCGGTTCTGCGACAATGCGGCACTGCGCCATGCGGGCGCCCGTAGTGGAGATCGAACATGCTGCTGATCGGCGTTGCCGGCACTGAACTGACCGCCCAGGAACGCGACTGGCTGCAGCACGATGCCGTGGCCGGGGTGGTGCTGTTCAAGCGCAACTTCGCCTCACGCCAGCAGGTGACCGATCTTAGCGCGGCCATCCGCGCCGCCGCCCCGCGCCCGCAGCTGATCTGCGTGGACCAGGAAGGCGGCCGCGTGCAGCGCTTCCGCGAGGGCTACAGCGATCTGCCGCCGCTGCAGGACATCGGCGCGCTGTACGCCAGCGACCCGCAGCAGGCGCTGGCCATGGCCGAGCAGCACGCCTGGTTGATGGCCAGCGAAGTGCGCGCCAGCGGCCTGGACCTCAGCTTCGCCCCGGTGGTCGACCTCGGCCGCGGCAACCGCGCCATCGGCAACCGTGCCTTCAGCGAAGACCCCCAGGTGGTGGCCGCGTTCACCGCGGCCTACGTGCGTGGCATGCATGCCACCGGCATGGCCGCCACCCTCAAGCATTTCCCCGGCCACGGCACCGTGCTGGAAGACACCCACGTCGACACCGCCATCGACCCGCGCGGGCTGGATGAGCTGCGCGCGCAGGACCTGGTCCCGTTCAGTGCCGGCATCGCCGCCGGTGCCGATGCGGTGATGATGGCGCACGTGATCTACCCGCAGGTGGCGGCGGAACCGGCCGGCTATTCGCCACGCTGGATCCAGGACATCCTGCGCGGCGAGCTCGGCTTCCGTGGCGTGGTGTTCTCCGATGACATCGGCATGGCCGCCTCGCACAGCGCCGGCGGCGTGCCGGCCCGCGTGCACGCGCACCTGGACGCCGGCTGCGACGTGGTGCTGGTCTGCCACCCCGAACTGGTCGATGAAGCCCTGCACGCCGTGCAGGGACGCTCCCTCAATACCGCTGCGCTGCTGGGCCTGCTTGGCCGCGGCGCGCTTGGCTGGGATGGCCTGCTGGCCGATGCCCGCCATGGCAACACCCAATCCCGTTTGCTCCACACCCTTGGAAGAACCGTCTGATGCCGAACCTCACCATTTCCCAGGCCCTGGCCCAGGCCGACCTGCTGGTCGACCGTCCCACCATCGACAAGGCCATCGCCAGCATCGCCGACGCGATCGCACGCGACTACGAGGGCGAGGTCCCGCTGTTCCTGTCCATCATGCACGGTGCGCTGCCGTTCGCCGGCCAGCTGGCGCTGGAGCTGGGCGCGCGCGGCCAGGACGTGCAGTTCGATTACCTGCACGCCACCCGCTACCGCGGTGAAACCACCGGCGGCGACCTGGTGTGGAAGCACAAGCCGGCCACCGCGCTGTTCGGCCGCCGCGTGCTGCTGGTCGACGACATCCTCGACGAGGGCTACACCCTGCAGGGCGTGCGCACCTGGTGCCTGGAACAGGGCGCCACCGACGTGCGCATCGCGGCGATGACCGTGAAGAAGCACGACCGCGGCCTGCCGGACGTCACCGCTGACTACGCCGGCATCGAACTGCCTGACCGTTATGTCTTCGGCTTCGGCATGGACGTCAACGAAACCCTGCGCTGCGTGCCGGCCATCTACGCGATGAAGGAATAAAGGCTGGCCGTTCGCGGCCTGTCCTTGTCCTGTCCTGTCCCGCGCCGGCATCTTCGGGTGCCGGCGTTTGTCTTTTCCTGGAGTGCATTGCATGCAACAGATCGCCCTGGCCGTGATTGGCGGCACCGGTGTCTACAACCTGGCCAAGCTCGACGACGTGCAGACGCACGAGGTCGAAACCCGTTTCGGCCGTCCGTCCGGCCCGGTGCGCGTGGGCACGCTGCTCGGCAACCGCGTGGCCTTCCTGGCGCGCCATGGAGAGGGCCATTCGCTGCCGCCGCACAAGATCAACTACCGCGCCAACCTGGCTGCGCTGCAGCAGATCGGCGCGCAGCGGGTGCTGGCGCTGAACACGGTGGGCGGCATCGGTGACGATTTCGGTCCGCGCGTGCTGGCCTGCCCGGATCAGATCATCGATTACACCTGGGGCCGGATCAGCACGATCTGCGAGGAAGAGGGCACCGACGTGGTGCACGTGGACTTCGGCCACCCCTACACGCCGATGCTGCGCAGCAAAATCCTGGCGGCGGCAAAGGTGACCGGCGTGAAGGTGCACGATGGCGGCTGCTATGGCGCCACCCAGGGCCCGCGCCTGGAAACCATTGCCGAAATCGCCCGCATGCGCCGTGACGGCTGCGACCTGGTGGGCATGACCGGCATGCCGGAAGCCGCGCTGGCACGGGAGCTGGGGCTGGATTACGCCTGCCTGGCGATCGTGGCGAACTGGGCCGCAGGCTGCGGTGACGGCGAGGAGATCACCATGGCCGAAGTGCTGGCCAACGTGCAGGCCGCCAGCAACGGACTTCCGGAACTGGTCGGCGAATTGGCGCGGGGGTGATTGTCATCCTCGGGCAAGCTTTGCATACTCAGCCGGTACGCGGGTTCAGCGTACACCACCCATTCATTGCAAAGGTCTCGCATTAACATGCCGAACGGTACCGTCAAGTGGTTCAACGACGCCAAGGGATTTGGCTTCATCTCGCCGGAGGATGGCAGCGCCGACGTGTTCGCGCACTTCTCCGCCATCAACTCCAAGGGCTTCCGCAGCCTGCAGGAAGGCCAGCGTGTCACTTATGACGTGACCCAGGGCCCGAAGGGTGCCCAGGCGTCGAACATCACGCCGGCCGAGTGATCCACTCGACAGTGCGTTGAAAACCCCGCTACGGCGGGGTTTTTTTTTGCGCACGGCATCGGCTGGCGGGCACAATGCAGGCATGACGGAACGACTGCGCATCGCCGTGATCGGCTACGGCACCGCCGGCCAGGCATTGGCCATCCTGCTCACCCGCGATGGCCACGAGGTGGAGATCTTCGAACGGGTGCCGACGCCTGGCCCGGTAGGTGCCGGCTTCCTGCTGCAGCCCAGCGGCCTGCAGGTGCTGTGGCAGATGGGCCTGCTGGACGAGGTGCGCGCGCATGCGGCACCGGTGCACCGGTTGTATGGCGATACGCCGTGCGAGCGCGCGGTGATGGACATGGGCTATGCCGGGCTGGATGCACGCCTGCATGGCCTGGGCATGCAGCGCGGGGCGCTGTTCTCGCTGCTGGACCAGGCCCGTGACGGCGCCGGCCAGCTGCATGTCGGCACCACCATCGTGTCGGTCGATGCCGCACAAGGGCGCCTGCGCGACAGCGAGGGGCGCCAGCACGGGCCGTTCGACCTGGTGGTGGCTGCCGATGGTGCAGCGTCCACGCTGCGCGGCGGCGTCGAGCAGGGCATCGCGCTGGACCGGGTCTACCCGTGGGGCGCGCTGTGGTGCCTGCTGCCGGCCGAAGACTGGCCGCACATGAGCGAGCTGCGCCAGCGCTACGTGGCCGCGCGCAAAATGATCGGCCTGCTGCCGGTTGGCACCCGCCCGGGTGACGGCACGCCGCGCCTGAGTTTCTTCTGGAGCCTGCCGCGTGCTGATTTCGAGCGCTGGCAGGCCGATGGCATGGCGCCGTGGCTGGAAGAGCTGCACGCGTTGTGGCCACAGGCCAGTGCACGTTTCGCTCACCTGCAGGACGCCGGCCAGCTGGCCCGTGCGGTCTACCGCGATGCGGTGATGAAGCGCTGGCACCAGGGCCGCCTGGTGCTGGCCGGCGATGCCGCGCATGCGATGAGCCCGCAGCTGGGGCAGGGCGTCAACATGGCCCTGCTGGACGCGCTGGCCCTGCGCGATGCACTGCGCGCGCACGGTGGCGGCGAGGCGGCGCTGCTGGCCTACCAGGCGCAGCGCCGCGCACACGTGGCGGTCTACCAGCGCTGGAGCCGCTGGCTGACCCCGTTGTTCCAGTCCGACCGCGACGTGTGGGCCAAGGCGCGCGATGTGCTGCTCGGCCCGATGGGACGCATGCCCGGCGGGCGTGGCCACATGCTGCGCGTGCTCAGTGGCACCCAGCACGGCTGGTTCGGGGCGATGGCGCTGGATCCGGCTTTCATCGACGCGCTTGCACAGGCCCCGGCAGGCCTGCCGATCAGCCCGATTCCGCTGCGTGCCTGAACCGCGTCGTCACGGCAATTAACGAACACATCACCCCGGATATGCGAGAAGAGGGGAGCACGCCATTGGCGCGTCGCCCGTTTTCCTTTCCGTGATCAGACATCGCGCGTGGCCGGGCGGCACTGCCGTCGCGGCCTGTTGCGGCCCGGATGCGCCGCAGTATTCGAGGAGGATGCCATGTTGTTCGCGGTCGATGAGCTGGAATCGGAAATCTGCAAGCTGAGGGGTCTGCTGCAGATGCTGCACGAGGACCAGCCCGACGTCCTGGAAGATGTGTTCGAGTTCCATGTGGGCAGCCTGATCAGCCATTCGGCGCCAGCGCACCACGCGCGCATCCGTACCTGCGCGCGGGAAATGCTGGTCGCCATCCAGGCACTGCCCCGCCACAGCGATGACAGCAAAGCTGATTTCCGGATGATGCCGGAACTGCTCGCGCGCCCGGCCTGAGCCCGGCGCAGGTCCGTCCGCCCGTCGTCATCACACGGGCAGCGCGACCAGTTGGTTGTCCACGCAGGCGATCCATTGCTCGCCGCGTCGCCGCGGTGGCACCACGCCGGCGGTGAATGCCGAGAACGCCGGCAGCACGGTCTGCCCCTGGCGCAGCCAGAACGCGGGAAAGCGCCGCCGCAGCGCCGGCAGGGCGACCTGTGGATGCACGTGGCCAGCGATCACATGGGCATCGTCAGCCTGTCGCGGCTCGTGGCAGAGCAGGAACGGTCCCAGCCGCAGGTCGTCGTGGATCTGTACCTGCAGCGCTGCATGCGGCAGCTGCCGGTCATGGTTGCCGCGCACCACGTGTACGTCCAGTGCGGCATGTTGCTCGCGCCAGCCCAGCCATTGCCGATGCCAGGCCGCGCGATGCGCGGGCCCGTGCAGGATGTCGCCGAGGATCCACAGTTCGCGACACTCCTGCTGCTGCACCAGCGCCTGCAGGCGTTGCAGGTCGCCGTCAGTACCGCCGCTGGGCAGGGCGATGCCAGCGCGACGGAACACATCGGCCTTGCCCAGGTGCAGGTCGGCGATCAGCAGCGCCTGGCGCGCCGGCCACCACAGCGCACGCGCGCCGAGCAGGCACATCGGTTCGCCACCCAGCTGCACCGGCAATTCAGTGGCCATGGCGGCGCTCCAGCTGCTGTGCCGCGCGCTGCACGCGGGTGCGCCAGTCTTCATTGCTGAACTGCCCGCGCAGGCGCTCGGCCCACAGCGGGAAACCCAGCGGTGTCAGCGTCGGTGGTCGCTGCAGTGACACCGACTGCGTGGCGATGTGCTGCAAGGCCTGCTGCAGGCCGGGCAGGTCGAGTGCATCGGTGAGCACCTCATGTTCGGCCTGCGTCAGCAGCAGGTGGCCAGGGTCGTGTTCGCGCAGCACGTCGTACAGCAGGCCCGCTGAGGCCTGCAGCTGGCGCAGCGAGCGCGGCATGCCGCCGGGCAGGCTCGGCACCAGCAGGCCGGCGACGCGGGCGATGCCACGGAACTGCCGTCGTGCCAGCTCGCCAAGGTTCACCGCCGCGCGCAGATCGTCGAGCAGATCGGCAGGATCGAACAGTGCCTGCCACGCCGCTGCATCGCGTTCGATGGGCTCTGCCGGCGCGAGGACCAGGCCCTGGTCATTCACCGCGTAGCCGATGCTGTTGCGCTGCAGGCGCGTGCAGCGCAGCGACAGCAGTGCCGCCAGCGCCTCGTGCACGTGGCGGCCCGCAAAGGGATAGACGAACAGGAACTGCCCTTCGCGACGGCGCACGTCTTCCACCAGCAGCCGCGAAGGCGCGGGTCGTTCCGACAGGTCATCCTGCAGGCCAAGCAGTGGCGCCAGCCAGCGCGCCTCGGCGCTGTTGTCGGCACCGGACAGCACCGCTTCCAGCTCGCGCCCCAGGGCCAGCGACAACGGCAGCTGGCCGCCTTGCCAACGTGGCACCACGCCGCTGCCGCTGCCACGTGCCAGCCGCACGTAGGCGGTCATGTCGCGCAGCTGCACCAGCTCCAGCAGGCGGCCGGCGAACTGGAAGCGATCGCCGCGGCGCAGGCGGCTGGCGAACTGTTCCTCCACCGCGCCGAGACCACCGCCGCGCAGGAACTGCACGCGCACGCTGCCATCGCTGCTGATGGTGCCGATCGACAGCCGGTGGCGCAGTGCCTGGCGGCGATCATGCATGCGGTAGCGGCCATCCTCGTCCAGCACGACCTTGTGGTACTCGGGGTACTGCGCCAAAGCGCGGCCACCCTGCACGATGAACGCGAGCACGTCCTGCCACTGCGTGTCCTGCAGCTCGGCGAACGCATGCGTGCGTCGTACCTGCGCAAGCAGCGCATCGGCGTTGAAGCCACCGGCCAGCGCACGGCTGACCGCGTGCTGGGCCAGCACGTCCAGTGACAGCGTGGGCGGCGTGCGCGGTTCGGTGATGCCTTCGCGCAGGGCGCGCCGCACGGCGGCGTACTCGGCCAGCTCCAGGGCATGGGTGGGCACGCACAGCACGCTGCCGCTTGCCCCGGGCCGATGTCGCGCGCGCCCCGCACGCTGGCGCAGGCGCGCCACGCCCTTCGGGCTGCCCAGCTGCAGCACCTGGTCCACTTCGGGGAAGTCCACGCCGAGGTCGAGGCTGGAGGTGGCCACCACGCAGCGCAGCGTGCCCGCGCGCAGGCCGTCTTCCACCTGCTGGCGCAGGCCCGCGTCGAGCGAGCCGTGGTGCAGGGCCAGCGTCTGCGCGTCTTCCGGCCAGACCGCCGCCAGCGCCTGGTGCCACAGTTCGGCCTGCGCGCGCGTGTTGGTGAACAGCAGGCTGCTGCGCGCGGACATCAGCGCATCGAGCACGCGCGACAGCTGGCCCAGGCCGAGATGCCCGGCCCACGGGAAGCGCTCACCGCTGGCGGGCAGCAGGCTGCTGATCGCCACCGGTCGCTGTCGTGCGCCTTCCACCTGCACCGTGTCGGGCATGCCGGGCAGCAGCACGTCGCGCGCCTGCGGCAGGTTGCCCAGCGTGGCCGACAGGCCCCACAGCTGCATCGCCGGTGCCGTATCGCGCAGCAGCGCGAGATTCAGCTGCAGCAGCACGCCGCGCTTGTTACCCATCAGTTCGTGCCACTCGTCCACCACCACGCAGCGCAGCTGGCGCATGCGCTCCAGCGTGTCGGGGTAGCTGAGCAGCAGGGCCAACGACTCGGGCGTGGTCACCAGCACATCGATGCGGCCTTCGCGTGCGAGGCGACGGTCGCGGCTGCTGGCGTCGCCACTGCGCAGGCCGACCTTCCAGCCCAGACCCAGGCCCTCGATCGGCGCCTGCAGGGCGCGTGCAGTGTCGCTGGCCAGCGCCCGCAGCGGCGTCACCCACAGCACCTGCAGCGGGCGCACCGCATTGGCCCGCGGCGGCGCCGGCAGCGGATCGATCATCGCCTGCAGCAGCGGTCCGCCGAACATGGCCAGCGTCTTGCCGCTGCCGGTCGGGGTGTGCAGCAGGCCCGAGCTGCCCGCCAGGTAATGGCGCCACATCGCGCGCTGGAACGGCAGGGGTTTCCAGCCACGGCTGCCGAACCAGGCCTGCAGCCGCTGCAGCGCATCGCTGCGCTTCATCGCGCCAGGGCCTGCAGGGTCGCCAGCTGGTCGGCTTCGCTGGCCGGCTTGTCCTGGCGCCAGCGCAGGATGCGCGGGAAGCGCACGGCGATGCCGGACTTGTGCCGCGCGCTGCGATTGACCGCCTCGAAGCCGAGCTCGAACACCTGCTCGCCACGCACGCTGCGCACCGGCCCGAAGCGTTCGCGGGTATTGGCGCGGATCCAGCGGTCCAGCGCCAGGATCTCCTTGTCGTCCAGGCCGGAATAGGCCTTGGCCACCGGCACCAGGGTGTCGCCGTCCCAGACGCCGAAGGTGTAATCGGTGTACAGCGTGCTGCGCCTGCCGTGGCCGGCCTGCGCATACAGCAGCACCGCGTCGATGGTCAGCGGGTCGACCTTCCACTTCCACCAATCGCCGCGGCGGCGCCCGGCCTGGTAGATCGAATCACGGCGCTTGAGCATCAGCCCTTCGACACCGCGCTCGCGCGATGCTTCGCGCAGGTCCGCGGCATGCGCCCAATCGTCGGCGTGCACATCGGGCGACAGCTGGATACGTGCATCGCCGAGCGCGCCGACCAGTTCGGCCAGTTGTGCGCGCCGCTGCTGCAGCGGCAGTTCGCGCAGGTCCTGGCCATCGCGTTCCAGCAGGTCGTAGGCGAGCACGCGCACCGGCGTGTTGCGCAGCGTTGTCGCACCTGGCTTGCGGCGCTGGATGCGCGTCTGCAGCGCGGTGAATGCGCGTGGCGCGTCGTCGGCCTCATCCCAGGCCAGCAGCTCGCCATCGATCACGCAGCCATCGGGCAGCGCCGCTGCCGCCTGTTCGATCTCGGGGAAGCGTCCGTCCAGCCGCTCCTCGCCGCGCGACCACAACGCCACTTCACCTTGGCGGCGCAGCAGCTGCAGGCGGATGCCATCCCACTTCCATTCCAGCAGCCAGTCGTCGATCGCGCCCAGGCGTTCCTGCGGCTCGCCTTCCAGCGGTGAGGCGAGGAAGAACGGGTAGGGCTGCTGGCGGTCCAGCGGCAGTTCCTCTGGTGACAACAGCTGCGCCAGCAGGCCCGGCGTGGGCACCCACTCACCGAGCATGCGCTGGGCGATGCGGGCGATGTCCAGGCCCGACCATTCGGCCAGCGCCTGCTGCACCAGCCGCTGCGAAACGCCGACGCGCAGCGCGCCGGTCAGCAGCTTGTTGAACACCAGGCGTTCGCTGGCCGGCAGCTGCCGCCAGCCGGCCACCACGGCGGCGCGGCGCACGTCCTCGGGCTGGTTGGCCACGACCAGCAGATGCTGTTCGATCCAGTCAGCCAGCGGGCGATCCGCTGCGCGCTGCGCCGGATCATCCAGCAGCAGGGTCAGCGTCTCGGCAAGGTCGCCGACCTGTGCGTAGCTGTCCTCGACCAGCCACGCCGGCAGGCCCGACTCCTCGCTCACCCACGCTCGCAGTTCGCCGCTGGCAGCGATCTTGCGGCGTGCGCCACCGACCTTGCCGCCACTGAGCAGGAACAGCGCCCAGGCCGCGTCGTGCGCGCCGGCGTTGGCGAAGTAGTCGACCAGCGCCGCGCGCTTGTCCAGCGTGGCCGTGCTGCGGTCCAGCCGCTGGTAGAGCGCGGCGAAGGCCTTCATTCCTCGCTCCCGAAATCGGTGCGGAAGGCTTCGGCGGCCACGCCGCGTTCGCGCAGGAACGGAATCAGCGCATCGGTGTTGCCATGGGTGGCGATCACGCGGGTCGCGCCGGTCTGTTCGATGGTCTGCAGCAGGGCAGGCCAGTCGGCATGGTCGGACACCACGAAACCGCGATCGACGTTGCGCCGGCGGCGGTTGCCGCGCAGCTGCATCCAGCCCGAGGCGAAGCCGAGCTGGTGGCGGCCGAAACGGCGCAGCCAGGGTGTGCCCGCGGCCGAGGGCGGGGCGATGATCAGCTTGCCGGCCGCCTCCGGCTGGCGCCCCTGTTCGGCCACGGTCAGCGTTTCCAGCATCGGGATGCCCGCCTCGCGGTACACCGCAACGCCGTTGGCCACCGCACCGTGCAGCCACGCAGGCGTGTCATCCAGCGGCAGCAGTTCGCCGAGCACGCGTTGCGCCTTGCCCAGCGAGTAGCAGAGCAGCACCGCCGCTTCACCGCGCTGCGCGCATTCCCTGCGCCACGCCACGATCTCGGCGGCCACCGCGGCGGTATCGGGCCAGCGGTAGATCGGCAGGGCGAAGGTCGCTTCGGTGATGAAGGTATCGCAGGGCACCACTTCGAACGGCGCGCAGGTGGGATCGGGCTGGCGCTTGTAGTCGCCCGAGGCGACCCAGACCTGGCGACCATCGTCGATGCGCACCTGCGAGGAACCCAGCACGTGGCCTGCCGGATGCAGCGACACCTGCACCCGGCCCAGGGTGAACGGTTGGCCTTCGGCATGGACCTGCAGCGGTACGTCGCCCAGCCGCCAGCGCAGGATCGGCGCGCTGCCGGGGCTGCAGTGGTATTCGCCCATGCCGGGCCGGGCGTGGTCGCCGTGGCCGTGGGTGATGACCGCGCGCGGCACCGGCCGCCACGGGTCGATGTGGAAATCGCCCGCGGCGCAGTAGAGCCCTTCGGGGCGAAGTACCACCAGATCGTCATTGACTGCCATGCCTGCACTGTCGCGCGGTGCTCGTGCACGGGGCGAGAACCGGCCTGAACGCGGGGTTGCCGGACGATGCTGCACAATCGGCGAGCAGCCTTCTCGCCCGCAGGATGGAACCGATGAACGGACCGAGCTTCAGCAGCAGCGCGCCCTTTGAAACCCACGTGGTGCTGAACCAGCCGCCGCCGTTTGCGGGCCGCCAGCTGTGGACCGACGACGTGGCGCTGATGGAAGCGGTGCAGCGCGAGGGCGCGGCCGCATTCGCGCCGCGGCTGGGGATATATGGCGGGCTGGCCGGCAACCAGCTTTACCAGCTGGGCTTCGATGCCAACCGCGACCGGCCACGGCTGCGCACGCACGATGCGCAGGGCCACCGCATCGATACCGTGGACTTCCACCCGGCGTACCACCAGTTGATGCACGCGGCCAAACAGCATGGCGTGTCCGGGCTGTCGTGGCATGAGCCACAGCCCGGCGTACACGTCGCGCGTGCGGCATTGAGCTACCTGCACCACCAGGCGGAAGCCGGCACCAGCTGCCCGCTGACCATGACCCATGCCGCGGTGGCGGTGCTGCAGACGCAGCCGCACCTGGCCGAGTGGGCGCGCAAGGCGGCGTCCCCCGTGTACGACGCACGCGACGTGCCGGTGGCCGACAAGGCCGGCATCACCCTGGGCATGGGCATGACCGAAAAGCAGGGCGGTTCGGACGTGCGCGCCAACAGCACGCGGGCCGAGCCCATCGATGGCGAACGCTACCGCCTGGTCGGGCACAAGTGGTTCTTCTCGGCACCGATGTCCGATGGCTTCCTGGTGCTGGCGCAGGCGCCGGGTGGGCTGACCTGCCTGCTGATGCCGCGGCGGCTGGCCGATGGCGATCGCAATGCCTTCCACCTGATGCGCCTGAAGGACAAGCTGGGTGACTGGTCCAACGCGTCCAGCGAAGTGGAGTTCTGCGGCGCGCAGGCGTGGCGCGTGGGCGAGGAGGGCAGGGGCGTGGCCACCATCATCGGCATGGTGATGATGACGCGGCTGGACTGCATGCTTGGCGCGGCCGCGGAAATGCGCATGGCCCTGGCGCAGGCGCTGCACCACGCGCGCCACCGCCGCACGTTCGGCAAGCCGCTGGTGGAACACGCGCTGATGGCCAACGTGCTGGCAGACTTGGCGCTGGAATCGGAAGCGGCGACGGTGCTGGCCATGCGCATCGCGCGCGCGGTCGACTGCGCCGGCAGCGATCCGCAGGAGGCCGCGCTGGCGCGGCTGGGCACGGCACTGGGCAAGTACTGGGTGTGCAAGCGCGCGGCCGCGTTCGTCAACGAGGCGCAGGAATGCCTGGGTGGTGCCGGCTACGTGGAGGAGTCGATGCTGCCGCGGCTGTACCGGCAGGCGCCGTTGAATTCGATCTGGGAAGGCAGCGGCAACGTGCAGTGCCTGGACGTGCTGCGCGCGCTGGGGCGCGAGCCGGAGGCGATGCAGGCGCTGCGTGCGGAGCTGGAAGCGGTGGCCGATCGCGACAATGGTTATGCGGCGGCACTGCAGCGCTGGGCGTCGGCACCGGCGCCGGATGAGTCACAGGCACGGTTGTTCTGCGAGCGCACGGTGCTGCTGCTGCAGGCGGCGCTGCTGCTGCGGGCGCGCAGCCCGATGGCCGGGGTGTTCGTGCGCAGCCGGCTGCAGGGCGAGCACGGGTTGGCGTTCGGGACGCTGCCGGCGGGGGTGGATGTGGGGGCGATGATGGCGCGGGCACTGCCGCAGTAGGCGGCCAACGGCTGAGCCCCTCGTGGTGGTCGTGCGGCATCTGGATCGCTTGGGGCCGCGCGGGTGGGTTGCGCAGGGGACGCCGTGAATACGTCCTTGTAGGCTCGAGCGCGCCATCCATGGCGCTTACGCCCCTGCGCAACCCACCCGCGCGGCCCTGGACGGATTCCGGGCGCGTCCACCACGGAATCAACGGAAGAGCAGAAGCAGAAAAGCCCGCGGCCAGGCCCGCGGGGTGCGGGTTGGGGGTTGGCGCGGGG
>NZ_JACVTV010000123.1:0-12422 GCF_016624625.1 Stenotrophomonas sp. S41
CTGCACAGCCCACCCGCCCGGCCAAACCGAAAAATCCAGCCCCACCGCCCAGCCACGAGGGGCTCAGCCGTTGGCCGAATCCAGTAAAATCATCCGCATGAACGCCCCCACCTTCCCCTACGACACCGCGCGCCTGAGCGAACTGGCCCAGCTGCTGATCGACAACGTCCGCGAACTGGCCCACGCCGGCTGGACCCCGGCCACCAGCAGCAACTTCTCCCACCGCCTGGACGACCACCACGCCGCGATCACCGTCTCGGGCAAGGACAAGGGCCGCCTGATCGAGGACGACATCATGGTGGTGGACTTCGACGGTCTGGCCGTCGGCCGCCCGCTGCGCCCGTCCGCCGAGACCCTGCTGCACACCCAACTGTACCGCCGCTTCCCGGAGATCGGCTGCGTGCTGCACACCCATTCACCGGTGCAGACCATCGCCTCGCGCCTGTACGCGCCGCAGGGCCACATCCGCATCGAAGGCTACGAGCTGCTGAAGGCCTTCGCCGGCAACAGCACCCACGAAATGGCCATCGACGTGCCGGTGTTCGCCAACACCCAGGACATGAACGTGCTCTCGGCGCAGGTCGATGCCCTGCTCGATACCCAGCCGCTGTGGGGCTACCTGATCGACGGCCACGGTCTGTACGCCTGGGGCCGCGACATGGCCGAAGCGCGCCGCCACATGGAAGCCTTCGAGTTCCTGTTCCACTGCGAACTGGAACTGCGCAAGCTGCGCGGCTGAGCCTGCGCCGGGGTGCAGATTCCAAACCGGAATCTGCCGCCCTTCACCACCCTGTTACCCTGTCTTCCCCCCGAGACGTTCAAGCTGCCGCCATGAGCCGACTGCGCATCTACGACGACACCCGCCCTGAATCGCCGCTGCTGGATACCCAGGACGGCGCGATCATCGCCGCCGAACTGAAGAAGATCGACGTCACTTTCGAACGCTGGCAGGCCACCGCGCCGGTCGCGCCGGGCGCCAGCCAGGACGAAGTGTTCGCCGCCTACCGCGCGGACATCGACCGCCTCGTTGCCGAACACGGCTTCAAGAGCGTGGACGTGGCCTCGATCGCACCGGACAACCCAAACCGTGCCGAGCTGCGGAAGAAGTTCCTCGACGAGCACTTCCACAAGGAAGACGAGGTGCGCTTCTTCGTCGCAGGCTCGGGCCTGTTCACCCTGCACGTGGATGACAAGGTCTATGAGATCGAGTGCGTGAAGGACGACCTGATCGCCGTGCCTGATGGCACCACCCATTGGTTCGACATGGGCGATGAGCCGAGCTTCGTGGCCATCCGCTTCTTCACCGAGCCGGACGGCTGGGTCGGTCACTTCACCGGCACCGACATCGCGCAGAAATTCCCCCGTTACGTTCCCACCCAGGCGTCCTGATCCATGCAGCCCCGCGTCATCCTGACCGACATCGAAGGCACCACCAGCAGCATCTCGTTCGTCAAGAACGTGCTGTTCCCCTATGCCCGCCAGGCGCTGCCGGCGTTCGTCGCCGAGCACGGCCAGCAGCCCGACGTCCGCCGCTGGCTGGATGCGGTGGCCACCGAGATCGGCGGCGCCTGCCAGGACAGCCTGGTGGCCGAGACGCTGCAGGGCTGGATCGACCAGGATCGCAAGCACACCGCGCTTAAGGCCCTGCAGGGCCTGATCTGGGATGCCGGTTACCGCCGTGGCGACTACACCGCGCACTTCTACCCGGAAGTGGCGCCGGTGCTGAAGGGCTGGCATGCCTCGGGCCTGCCGCTGTATGTGTATTCGTCCGGTTCGGTGCCGGCGCAGAAGCTGTTCTTCGGCTTCAGCGATGCCGGTGACCTCAGCCCGCTGGTGTCGGGCTGGTTCGATACCGAGATCGGCGGCAAGCGCGAGGCGGACAGCTACCGCCGCATCGTGCAGGCGATCGGCGTGCCGGCCGGCGAGATCCTGTTCCTGTCCGACGTGGTGGAAGAACTGGATGCCGCCCGCGAGGCCGGCCTGCAGACGCGCCTGATCGACCGCCTGGACGACTACCCGATGCCGCGCACCGGCCAGGCCGCCAACGGCCACGACCGCGTCGAGAATTTCCAGCAGATCCAGCTGTAACAAGGCAGGAAGGTGTGCGGACCAACGGTCCGCACCCACCGCCAACGGTCCGCACCTACCCGACGGCCCCTCAACGGTCGTTGAGGGTCTTTACCTTCAGGGCTTCGCGCAGCGTCGCCAGGTCCACCGGGCCGCGCACGGCGATGTCGCGCGTCTCGCCGGGCAGCAGGTCCAGCAGGTTGTCTTCCACCTGCACGTCCAGCGCGCCGAAGTCGATCCACGCCGAACGCACATAGGCAGAACTCTGCAGCCGCAGCCGGTAGTGGTCGCCGTCGATGGCCAGCACCGCCTTCAAAGCCTGCCGCGGCAGCTCCTGGTCCTTCGCTTCGACGAAGCCGACCACCTGGCGTGCGCTCACCCTGCCAGCCTGCACCAGCTCAAACACCGCCACGGTGCGCTTCGGGTCGGCGCCCGCCAGCAGTTCGGCATCGGCGAAGTCGCCGACCGCCGCCACACCGGCAGCGGCCAACGTCACCGGCACCTCGCGACGACGCAGCACCTTGCCCTCCACGTCCATCACCCGCAACCGCCAGCGGGCATCCTCGGCGGCACCGTCGTTGATCAGGCGCACGTGGGTGCGGCCCTCATCGCGCAGCGCCGCCAGAGTCACCGGCGCGAAGAAGCGGCGCGCGGCGAAGTGCAACGCCTTCCAGCGCCCGTAGTAATCGACACTGGACCATGAGGCGCCCGGCCACACATCGTTGAGCTGCCAGTACAGCGAGCCCATCGTGTACGGCCGCGAGGCGCGGTGATGAAGCGCCGCCAGCGCGATGCCATCGGCCTGCATCGCCTGGCTGAGGTAGACGAAATCCTCGAAATCCTTCGGCGTGCCGTAGCCCAGTGCGATGTAATGCAGCAGCCGGCTGTTGCCCTCGCCCGCCATGAACTTCTGGTGGGCACGAATCACCGGGCTGTCGATGCCCTGCTCGTCGCGGCTGGCGATCTGGTCCACCGTCGCCAGCGACGGCCAGGCCTGCAGGCCATATTCGGACATGAAGCGCGGCGTCTCGCGCAGGTAGGCCTGCACCGGCAGCGCCGGATTGCCCCAGACCTGCCAATAGTGCTTGTCGCCGCGGGTGGAATCGTTGGCCTTTTCGTCCAGGTCGTTGCTGGGCGAACTGGACCAGTACGGCACGCCCAACCCCTCCTCACCCACCACCTGGCGCAGGTCCTTGCCGAACAGATCCACATAGCCCTGCCAGACCCGGGCGGCGAAGGCGGGATCGGCGGCCTTCAGGTCGCGGCCGTGGCCCCAATCCTTCCAGGCGGTCTCTTCTTCGTTGTTGCCACACCACAGCACGATGCTGGGGTGGTGGCGCAACCGGCGCACGTTGTCGCGCGCCTCGGCCACCACGCTGGCGCGAAACGCGGGATCGTAGCCGGGCTGCATGCCGCCACCGAACATGAAGTCCTGCCAGACCAGCAGGCCCAGCTCGTCGGCGATGTCGAAGAACGCATCGTCCTCGTAGTAGCCGCCGCCCCAGTTGCGCAGCATGTTCATGTTGGCGTCGCGCGCGGCGGTCAGCACCTGGCGCAGGCGCGCGGGATCGACACGTGCCGGGAAGGCATCGAACGGAATCACGTTCGCGCCCTTGGCGAAGACCTCCACGCCGTTGATGACGAAGGCGAAGCCCTGCCCGCCCTTGCCATCCTCCTCGCGCCGCAGCTCGACGGTGCGCAGGCCGATGCGCTGCTCGCGCGCCAGCTCGGCAGAACGGCCGCCATCCAGGCGTGCCTGCACGGTGTAACGGTCCTGCGCGCCGTGGCCAACCGGCCACCAGCGCCGCGGATCCGCCAGTTCAACGGGAATCTCGACCGTGTTCGCGCCCGGCTTCAGCAGCACCGTGCGCTGCAGCTGGGCCACGTTGCGGCCCTCCGGGTCGCGCACGTCCACAGCCACTACAGCCGAACCGGCGGCACTGCCCTGCTCCACCTGGAGCAGCACGGCAAGCTTCGCCTGCCGCGCATCCAGCGCATCGGTGCGCACGGCCAGGTCAGTCAGCCGATGCGCATCCCAGGCCTGCAGGTCGACACCACGCCAGACGCCGGCGGTGACGTAACGCGGGCCCCAGTCCCAGCCGAAGTGGTAGGCCGGCTTGCGCGCGAAGTTGCCGACCATCGCGTCCTTCGGCTCGTCACCATAGGGCGAGGGATAGTTGCCGGCGATCTTGTGCGGCATCGCCTGGACGCCGGGCAGCAGCGTGCGGATCGGCGAGCGGAACACGATCAGCAGCTCGTTGTCCTTGGCGCGCAGCTGCCCCTCGACACGCGCGTGCCAGGTGCGGTGCGCATTGTCCGCACGCAGCAGCGGCCTGCCGTTGAGGGAGACCTCGGCATAGGTGTCCAGTCCATCGAAGCGCAGTTCGGCATTGGGCTTGGCCAGGGTGGCCGCGTCCACATCGAAGCGCGCGCGATACTCCCAGTCGGCCAGGCCGATCCATTGCAGATCGGCTTCGGCGGCGCCCACGTAGGGATCGCGGATCAGGTCGTGGGCGAGCAGGTCGGTGTGCACGCTGCCGGGCACCGTGGCCGTGCGCCACTGCTGCAGGCCCGGATGGCTGGCACCCTGGGCATCGCCGGGCAACAGGCGGAACTCCCAGTGCGCCTGCAGTGGTGCTGCGGCGGCGGGGAACGCAACCGCCGCGATCAGCAGCAGGAGCAGACGGACAACGAGGGAAAGACGATGCACGTGGTGCTCCTGGGTTTTCCGCTGGGCACGGCCCGGCGCTACCGATTTCCTTGCGTCATGCGTTCGGCGGGACGCGCCTCAACGAACGACGTTCAACACTTCGTAGCACGCGCCCATGGTGTGGTAATCCACCTTGCCGGCCGGGCTCTTCTCGTCGCTGTACTTGCGGTTGTCGGCATCGAGGATGCGGAACCACGCGCCGTACTGGTGGTCGACGAAGTGCTCCCACGAGTACGCCCAGATGCGCTCGTACCACTGCCAGTAGCGGTCATCGCCGGTGCGCTTGACCATCAGCGCGGCGGTGGCCAGCGTTTCGGCCTGCACCCAGAAGTATTTGTCGTCGTCGCAGACGAAGCTGTCGCCACCAATCGGCGCGCCGTCCATGCCCGGCTGGCGGCGCGATTCCGGCGCGAAGCCGTAATACAGGCCACCGCGTGCCTCGTCCCAGCTGCGCTCCACGGCCACATCGAACAGGTGCTGCGCGGTCGGCACCAGCCAGTCGGCCTGCACGTGACGATCCAGGATCAGCAGCAGCTTGGCCCACTCGGTCTGGTGGCCAGGCTGGAAGCCCCACGGGCGGAACAGGTGCTTGGGATTGTCCAGGTTGTAATCCCAGTCAATCTCCCAGTTCACGTCGTAGTGTTCCCAGACCAGGCCACCGGCCTTGGCGGCCTGGCGGCGGGTCATGTTGTCGGCCAGCTGCAGCGCGCGCTCCACATAGCGCTGCTCGCCACTGGCCTCGAACGCAGCCAGCATCGCCTCGCACATATGCATGTTGGCGTTCTGGCCGCGATAGCCGGTGAAGTTCCACTGGCCATCGGCTTCGTCCTTGTAAAGGCCGTGCTGCGGTTCCCAGAAGCGCGCTTCCAGCAGCTGCCAGGTCTCGTCCATCCACGTGCGGGCCTGCTCTACACCGGCCTTCAGCGCGCAGCTGTAGGCCAGCAGCACGAAGGCCACGCCGTAGCAGTGGTTCATGTCGTCCTCGACCTTGCCATCGCGCAGGGTCCACGCATAGCAACCGGTGGCCGGGTTGCGGTGCACCTCGCGCAGGTAGCGCACGCCGTGCTCGACCGCCTCGCGGTACTCGGCGTTGCCGAATTCGCGGTAGGCCATCGCGTAGTTGAAGACGAAGCGCGTGCTGCTCACCAGGTGGCGGTGGCCGGCATCGTAGATGCTGCCGTCATCGCGGAAGTAGTGGAAGAAGCCGCCGTTGGGATCGATGCAGCGCGGGTGGTAGAACGCCATGGTGTCGGCGATGTGCGCACGCAGGAAGGCGGGCGAACGGAAATCGGGCGAGGTGCTCATGCGGAAAGGTCCTGTGCCTGCAGCAGCTGCTGCACTTCAGCGAGCGAGGGCATCGCGGCGAACGCGCCCTTGCGGGTAACGGCCAGCGCGCCGACGGCGGCGCCGAAGCGCAGCGTGGCGGCGATGGCCTGCGGGTCCTGGCAGAACGCGGCGAAACCCGTACCTGCGCCACCGCGCTCCAGCAGGCCGACCAGCACGCCACCGACGAAGGCATCGCCGGCGGCGGTGGTGTCGACCGTGGCGACGTTGAAGCTGGTGACCTGGCCCTGCTGCTCACGGGTGTACCAGTGCAGCGTGGCGGCGCCATCGGTGACGATGACCCAGCGCGCCTGCGCGGCCAGCAGCCGCTGCAGGACCACCTGGTCGCCCTCGGCGCCGTGCGGCGCGGCCAGGTAATCCAGTTCCTCGCGCGACAGCTTGACCAGGTCGGCGCGTTCCAGCGCCTGCCACAGCCACGGCGTCGGATCGACGTCGGCCGGCCACAGCGCCGGGCGCAGGTTGAGGTCCAGGCTGACCACCGCACCGGCGGCGCGGGCGCGGTCCATGCCAGCGAAGGTCGCCTCGGCGATGGCCGGCTCGGTCAGGCTGTTGGAGCAGACGTGGAAGCACTGTGCGTTGTCCAGGCAGTCCGCCTGGAAATCGCTGTCACGGAACAGCAGGTCGGCCGCCGGCGGGCGGTAGAAGCTGAAGCTGCGCTCGCCCGCGGCATCCAGCGCGACGAAGGCCAGCGCGGTCTTGGCCGCGTCGGTACGCACGATGTAGTCCGTGCCGACGCCGTGCTCGACCAGGCTCTCGGCCAGGAAGTCACCGAACATGTCGCGGCCGAGCATGCCGACGAACTGGGTCTTCGCCCCCAGCCGCGCAGCGGCCACGGCGACGTTGGCCGGCGCACCGCCGGCGTACTGCAGGAACGCGCGCGGGGTGTCGGCCGAGGCCGGCGGCTGCGCTAGTAGATCGATCAAAATTTCGCCGAAGCAGACAATGGCACCCATTTCCGACTCAGCCTCCCTGCGTTGCGGAAGCCGGCGTACGTGCGCCGACCAGACCGTAGAAGATGATGTAGCCGTAGCACAGCAGCGGCAGGATGAAGCTGGCCTGCACACCGATGTGGTCCGCCAGCACGCCCTGCAGGTACGGCACCACGGCGCCACCGACAATGGCCATGATCAGCAGGCTGGAACCCTTGTTGGTCAGCGGGCCCAGGCGCTCGATGCTGAGCGCGAAGATGGTTGGGAACATGATCGAGTTGAACAGGCCGATCGCCACCACCGAGTACAGCGCGACGCTGCCGGAGGTCATCATCGTGGTGGCCAGCAGGGCCACGTTGACCAGTGCGAAGATCGCCAGCAGGCGGCTGGGCGAGAAGCGCGCCAGCAGGGCCGAACCGGCGAAACGACCGATCATCGCCATCGTCCAGTAAGCCGACACGTAGTGCGTCGCCTGCTGTTCGCTGAAGCCGCCGATGCTCGGCATCGACAGATAGTTGACCAGGAAGCTGCCGATCGACACTTCCGCGCCGACGTAGAAGAAGATGCCCAGCACGCCCAGCAGCAGGTGGCGCTTGCGCAGTGCATCGAAGTAGCTGTGGTGATGGCCCTGGTCGGCCTGTTCGGTCGCATCGCTCAGCGCCGGCAGGCGGAACAGGAACACGAACAGCGCCAGCAGCACCAGCGCTACCGCAAGGCCCACGTACGGACCCTGCACGGCCTGCGCCTCGGCGACGCGGTAAGCCAGCTGCTCGGCGGCCGGCAGCGCGTTCAGTTCATCGGCGCTCTTGACCGTGTTGGACAGGATCAGCATGCCACCGAAGATCGGCGCGATGGCCGTGCCCAGCGAGTTCAGCGCCTGCGCCAGGGTCAGGCGGCTGGAGCTGGTCTGTTCCGGGCCCAGCAGCGCCACGTAGGGGTTGGCAGCGACCTGCAGCACGGTGATGCCGGTGGCCAGCACGAACAGCGCGCCGAGGAAGGCGCCATACACGCGCAGCTCGGCCGCCGGCCAGAAGCCCAGCGCGCCGATGCCGGCAATGACCAGACCGGCAACGATGCCCTTCTTGTAACCCAGCGCGGCGACCAGGCGGCCCGCCGGCAGCGACATCAGGAAGTAGGTGCCGAAGAAGGTGAACTGCACCAGCATCGCCTTGGCGTAGTTCAGTTCGAACACCGCCTTCAGGTGCGGGATCAGGATGTCATTGAGGCAGGTCAGGAAGCCCCACATGAAGAAGATGGTGGTGACCACGGCCAGTGCCTTGCCGTTGGTGACGGCCGGTGCGTTGCCGGGGGAACCCGATGGGCGGGGCGTTGCGGAGATCGGCATGCGGTTCGCGCCTCGATGCGCGGAAGGTCGTAGTTGCGTGGAAGGAGTGTGCGTTGAAAAGGATCAGTTCGGGCGGGCGGCGCTGCTTTCGCGGATGCGCAGCTGCACCGGGGCGACCGTGCGCTGCGGCGGCGCATCCGGGTCATCCAGGCGCTGCAGCAGCAGTGCGGCGGCCTGCCGGCCACGCTCGCGCGGGTCGGCGGTCAGGGTGGTCAGCGGCGGCACCGCCACCGACGCTTCGGAAATGTCATCGAACCCGGTAACCGCGAAATCGCCGCCGGGGCGGATGCCGCGCGAGTTCAGGCCCAGCATCAGGCCCAGCGCGACCGTGTCGTTGTAGCAGACCGCCGCGCTCGGCCGGTGGCCATCGACGAACAGCTCGTCGGTGCGGGCGGCTGCCTCCAGGCGGTTCGGCGCCGATTCGATCATCCAGCCCGGCGGCAGCGTCAGCCCGGCCTCGGCCAGCGCCTGCTGGAAACCGGCGCGGCGCTGGTGGCACGAGCTGGAATCGGCATGGCCGCCGAAGAAAGCGATCTGGCGGTGGCCGCGTTCGATCAGGTGGCGGGTGGCGAGGTAGGCACCGTGCTGGTTGTCCAGGGTCAGGAAGTCCCAGTCGGCGCCGTCAAGCTCACGGTTGAACAGCAGCACGTTGGCGTTGGCGCCCAGCGCCTGGCGCACCCGGGTGGCGTCGCTGCCTTCGGCTGGCGACAGGATCAGGCCGGCCGGGGTGTGCTCCATCAGCGTGGACAGCACCGCCTGCTGGCGCTCGGGCGATTCGCCGGTGCTGCCCAGCAGGGTCACGTAGCCGCGTCCGCCCAGGGCCTCGTCCACGCCGGACGCGAATTCGGCGAAGAACGGGTTGGACAGATCGTTGATGACCAGCGCGATGCTTGACGAGGTGCGACGGCGCAGGTTGGCCGCCGCACGGTTGTAGACATAACGCTGGCGGCGCAGCTCGGCCTCGACCTTGGCCCGGGTATCGACGTTGACCAGCGGGCTGCCGCGCAGCACCAGCGACACGGTCGCGCGCGAAACGCCGATGGCACGGGCGATGTCGGTCACCGTCACTGCCTTGCCGGAACGCTTGCTGGAACTGCCGCCGCTGTCGTTCATCGTCTTCCCGGACTCCGCTGGAGCCTCAAGCCTAATGGATCGTGACCACATCGTGCCGTGCCGTTCGCTGGGTTGCCTCGAACGGCACAGCACACATCATCGCAGCTGGCTGCCTGGTGCAGCGCACCAGGAGACCGGCAGATCGGCCACGGCGGTGCCCCAGCCCTGGGTCGGCGCCTTGCCATCCAGGGCGAAACGCAGGCGCGGGCCCTGCTGCAGGCGGCTCCAGTCCAGCCACACCGGCGCATGCGCCTGACCGTCGACCTGCACGCCCTGCACGTACTGAAGGCGGCGGCCGTCGGCGCCCGGCGCGTCGATGCGCAGGGTGCGGCCATTGCCCATGTCCACTTCCACCTTGGCAAAGCGCGGAGTGTGCAGCAGGAACTCGCCGCTGCCCGGCACTGCCGGGTACATGCCGATGGCGCTGAACAGGTACCAGGCCGACATCGTGCCCAGGTCGTCATTGCCGGTCACGCCGTTGGGCGCGTTGGTGAACAGCTGCTGCGCGGCGCGCAGCACGTTGGCGGTCTTCCACGGCTGGCCGATCAGGGTGTACAGCCAGGGCGAATGCAGGTCCGGCTCGTTGTTCGGGTTGTAGCGGAACTGGTTGTAGTAGCTGTACGGCCCCACCACCCACTCCTTGCGGGCGGCATTGAGCGGATCGGCTTCCAGCGCATCCATCGCGAAGAAGGCATCGAGGCGGCGGCCGGCCTGTTCGCGGCCATCCATCGCTTCCACCAGGCCCGGCACGTCCTGCTGCGCCAGCCACTGGTACTGCCATGCGGTGCCTTCATGGAAACCATGCTGCGAGCGCGGGCTGTAATGGCCGTCGGCCGGGGTGTACCACTGGCCGTCCTCGGTGCGCGGGCGCGGGAAGCCGGTGAAGCCGGTCTCGGCGTCACGCACCTGCGGGTCCCACACCTTGTGCCAGTTGCGGCCGCGTTCGCGCAGCGTCGCCGCATCCTGGGCGTGGCCGAGGCCATCGGCCATCTGCGAAAGCGCGCAGTCGGCCACCGCATATTCCAGCGTGGCCGAACCACCGTGATGCGGGTCGACGTCCATGCCCTTGGAGGGGAAGGCACGGTCGTAGGCCACGTAACCCTTGTCCAGGTAGGTCGGGTTGCCCGAACGGCCGGCCATGCGCGAGTTCAGCGGCGGCGTACCGAAGGCGTTGCGGCGCAGCGCATCCCAAGCCTGCGATTCACGGCCCTTGAGCGCACCGAAGCGCCACAGGTCGACCATGAAGGGCGTGACCGGGTCGCCGGTCATGATGTTGGTTTCGAAGTTGGCGTAGCCCCAGCGCGGCAGCCAGCCGCCCTGCTCGTCGATGGCCAGCAGGGTGCGGCCGATGTCGCGGGCCACGTCCGGGCGGGTCAGCGCCAGCCACTGGTTCTGCGCACGGTAGGTATCCCACAGCGAGAAGTACTCGTAGTAGGTCCAGCCATCGGCGCGGTGGATGCCATCGTCGTAGCCACGGTAGCGGCCATCGGCATCGCTGCCGGTGAGCGGCTGCAGCAGCGCGTGGTACATCGCGCTGTAGAAGACGGTGCGGTCATCGCCGCTGCCGCCCTGCACGCGCACCCGCGCCAGCTGCTCGCGCCAGGCCTGCTGGGACAGCGAACGCATCCTGTCGAAGCCGATCAGCGCCCCACCCTGCATGCCCTCGGCGCGCAGGTTGGTACGTGCGCCTTCTGCATCGACGTGCGAGATCGCACTCACCGCAGTGACCGACTGGCCCTTGGCCAGGTCGAAGGTGAGCCAGGCGCCATTCGGCTTCTGCTCGCCTTCCATGCTGTGCCGCGCGTTGGGCAGGCCACCGGTTTCGCCCCAGGTGCCATGCGCCTTGAAGGGGCGGTCGAACTCGACGCGGAACCAGGTGGTGTACTGGTGGCCGCCGCAGAAGCTCTTGGTGACCAGCTTGCCTTCCACCACGCGGTCGCCGACCACGTCGACCACGCTGCCGATGACCGAATGGCGCTCGTTGGCCTGGCCGACGTTGATCATCACGTGGCCGTCGCCACTGCGCTGGCTGAAGGTGTAGCGCTCGGCCGCGGCACGCGTGCGCGCGGTGGCTTCGGCATCGATGCCGCCGTAGCTGGTCAGGCGCACCTTGTAATAGCCGGCCTGGCCGACCTCGCCATCATGCGTGTAGGTGGAGGCGTAGGCCTTGTGGTCGAACTGCTTGGGGTTACCGGTATCGAAATCGCCGCCCGGGCCGATGCTGCCGGTGACCGGCAGGATCGAGACCTGGCCGCCCTGCTCCCAGCAACCGGCGCCGGACAGGAACGAGTGGCCGAAGCCGCGGATCTTGTCGTCGTCGTAGCGCCAGCCCGAGTAGTGGCTGCCGATCGGGCTGACCTGGATCAGGCCGAAGGGTGCCGAGGCACCCGGGAAGGTGTTGCCGTCATCCTTGCTGCCGATGAAGGTGTTGACCTCGCGCTCCAGCGCGGCCGGTGCGGCCTGCAGCCAGGGCGTGACGGCCAGTGCCAGCAGGCAGGCGACGCGGGCCAGCGGGCGGTGGGACAGGGCCGGCGAGCGGCGGGCAGACAGACGGCGGGACAACCTGGTCACGGACAGGACTCCTTGGCGGCAGGGCGGCAGCGAAGCGCCGGCCGCGGTGGCCGAACGCCTCGTTTCCATCGGTACAAATCCGCACCCTGGCGGATTTAGATCGATTGAAGTAAAGCAGGCAGCGCCCATCCATGCATTCTGCGCCGCAGCAAAAGAGGGGGGCTCGTGGCAGGGCTTGCAGCCCTGCACCTGCTGCGAGCCAGGGCAACGTCAACGTCAACGTCAAAGGCTGGTTTCCTGCGGGTAGGCGGGGTGGGTCCGGTTGAGGGGGACGCCGTAAACCCCCCTCCGAGGTCCGGCCCAGCCGCTGGCGGCTGTGCGTTCGGGCGCTTGCGAAGCAGTG
>NZ_JACVTV010000124.1:0-12267 GCF_016624625.1 Stenotrophomonas sp. S41
CGATGCCCCGCCCCCGGCACCGGCACGACGCGGCAAGCGGGGCGGGGTAGCGCCGGGCCATGCCCGGCGGATGTTCGGCGTCAGCGCTCCGAAGCCTGCTCTTCCAGGATCGGCTTGGCCAGCGCGAACGCGTGATTGGCCGCCGGCACGCCGCAGTAGATCGCCGCCTGCAGCAGCACTTCCTTGATCTCCTCCGGCGTCACCCCGTTGTTGCGGGCGGCGCGGATGTGCAGCTTGAATTCCTCGTCATGGCCCAGCGCCACCATCATCACGATGGTCAGCAGCGAGCGCGTATGCCGCGGCAGTCCGTCGCGGGTCCACACCGTGCCCCACGCCGTGCGGGTAATGAAATCCTGGAATTCAGTCGTGAATTCCGTGCGCGCCTGCAGCGAGCGGTCGACATGCGCCTCGCCCAGCACCTGGCGGCGCACCGCAAGGCCGGCTTCGTAGCGTTCCTGTTCGTCCATCGTCGTCATCCTGTTGAGTGATTCAGTGCGGCGCGGAAAGATGCGCGGCCAGTGCGTCAGTGAACGCCTGCGGCGATTCCAGGTTGCAGATGTGGCGGCCTGCTACAGCGGCATAACGCCCCTGCGCCACGCCCTCGGCGATCGCCTGCAGCTCGGCCGGCACGCAGACCGGATCGTCATCACCGGCAATGGCCAGCAGCGGCACGCCGATGCGGCCCAGCACATCGCGGAAGTCGGCCGTGCCCACCGCGTTGCAACAACCAGCGTAGCCTTCGACGCTGGTGGCGAGGAAACGCTGCAGGATGTCTTCTACCTGGCTGGCATGGGTCTGTGCGAAGCCGGCGGTGAACCAGCGCTCGCGGGTGCCATCCACCAGCGGCAGCAAGCCGTCGTGCTGGACCTGGGCGATGCGCGCCTGCCAGCCGTCCAGCGTGCCGATCTTCGCCGCGGTAGCGGCCACGGTGAGCGTACGCAGGCGGTTGCCGGCGTGCACGCCCAGCCACTGCCCGGTCAGGCCGCCGATCGACAGGCCGCAGAAGTGGCTGCGCTCGATGCCGAGGTGATCCCACAGGGCCAGCACGTCGGCGCCCAGCTCGGCCACGGTGTACAGCCCCGGCGGCGCACTGGACTGGCCATGGCCACGACGGTCGTAGCGCAGGATGCGGTACTGCGAGGCCAGCGCATCCACCTGCGGCTGCCACATGCCCAGGTCGGTACCGAGCGAGTTGCAGAAGGTCAGCCACGGGCCATCGGCGCGGCCTTCGGTCTGGTAATGCAGGCGATGCTGCGGAAGGTCGAGGAAGGGCATGGGGGCTCCAGCGTTGAACGTAGGGGTCAGCCGCGCGCGAGCACGCGGTCGATCCAGATATCGGCCATGCCGCGCCAGCTGTCGGCGGCAAACAGGGCATCCAGTTGTGCGGGCGAAAGCTGCGCGGTGACCTCCGGCGTCTGCGCCAGTACATCACGCAGGTGCAGCGACTGCGCCAACGCCTGCTTGGCCGCCTGTTCCACCAGCGCATGCGCGGCCGGCTTGCCGATGCGCTCACCCAGGGTGACCGCCACGGCTTCGGCATAGAGCAGGCCGCCATGACTATCGAGGTGCTGACGCATGCGCTCGCGGTCCAGCTGCAGCCCCTGCACCACCACGCTTACCTGGGCCACGCTGCCGGCGCACAGGCGCACGATCTCCGGCACCGTGTCCCACTCGGCATGCCACTGCCCGGCCGCGCGCTCGTGCGGCTGCGGCATGGCAGCGAACAGCGTCGACAGCAGGCCAGGCACGCGGGTGGCCGCAGCAATGGCGGCCACGCAGCCGACCGGGTTGCGTTTGTGCGGCATCGCCGAGGAACCGCCCTTGCCCTCGCCCGCCGGCTCGAAGGCTTCCGCCACCTCGGACTGCATCAGCAGCACGATGTCGGTGGCGATCTTGCCCAGGCTGCCGGTCAGCAGCGCGAACACGCTGCCGAACTCGGCGATGCGGTCACGCGCGGTATGCCAGGGCAGCGCCGGCAACGGCAGCTGCAGCTCGGCGGCCAGGGCTTCGGCCACGTCCAGCCCGCGCGTCTGCAGCGAAGCCAGCGTACCGGCGGCACCGCCGAACTGCAGGACCAGGGTGTCTTCGGCCAGCGCATCGAGGCGCCGCTGGCTGCGCTGCAGCGCATCGAGCCAACCGGCGGCCTTCAGGCCGAAGGTGACCGGCACCGCCTGCTGCAGCAGCGTGCGCCCGGGCAGGCCGGTGCCGCGCTCGGCCTCGGCCAGCCGCGCCAGCGCGGTACACAGCAGTTGCAGGCGCGCCTGCACGTGGCTGACCGCCGCGCGCAGCTGCAGCACCGCGCCGCTGTCGATGATGTCCTGACTGGTCGCGCCCCAGTGCACCCAGCGCGCGGCTTCGGCGTCGCTCGCTTTGACCTGCGCGGTGAGTGCCTTGACCAGTGGAATGGCCGGATTCCCAGCCAGTGCGGTCGCCGCCGACAACGCGGGAATCGCGTACAGATCGGCGCTGCACGCCGCTTCGATCGGGGCCAGCGCAGCGGCGGGAATCACCCCGCACTGCACCTGCGCGCGCGCCAGTGCGCGTTCGACATCCAGCATCGCCTGCAGGCGTGCTTCATCACTGAACGCGGCATCGACGACAGGGTCGCCGAACAGACCGCCCAGCAGCGTTGGGGAGTGGCTCATCGGTGCAGTCCATCCTGGGTGGCCACAGCTTACCCGCGCCCGCTGCACGCGGGCGTGGAGTGGCCGGAAGGCGCGTTGGCCGCGCCGCGATCAGTAAGCGAAGAACACCGTCTCGTCCGGGCCCTGCATGCGCACGTCCCAGTGGTACAGGCCCTTGCCCTGCGCCTGTGCGACCAGGGTGTGGCGGCGCTCGGCGGGCACCAGCGCGAGGATGCCATCCTCGCCGTTGCCGGCTTCATCACTGAAGTAGATGCGGCCACGGGTGGCCTGCAGCAGGCCGCGCATGAATACCAGCACCACCAAGTGCGGTGCCTGCGGCTCGCCACGCAGGCCCGGCACGCGGCCCGGCTTGACGGTGGTGAAGGCGAAGCGGCCCTGGTCGTCGGTGGGCACACGGCCCCAGCCATCGAAGGCGGGATCGTGGTCATCACGGCGCGGGTCTTCGCCATGGGCGTAGATGCCCTGCGCGTCGGCCTGCCAGATTTCCAGCACGGCATCGGACACCGGCGTGCCATTGCCATCGAATACCTGGCCCTGCACTTCGATGCGCTCGCCCTGCGCGGTGGCCGGGGCGATCTCGGTGCGGTACAGCGGTTCCAGGCCCAGGCGGTAGTACGGGCCCACGGTCTGCCACGGAGTGGATTGGAAACTCATGGTCTTACTCCCAGACGGTCATCTTGCGACCGCGCAGCACGATGTCGAAGCGGTAGCCGAGTGCGAATTCGTTGGCGGTGTTTTCCCAGTCGAACGAGGACACCATGCGCTCGCGCGCCTTGGCATCGTCCACGCAGTTGTAGATCGGGTCGAACGCCAGCAGCGGGTCGTTGGGGAAGTACATCTGCGTGACCAGGCGCTGGCCGATGCCATCGCCATGCAGCGAGAAATGGATGTGCGCCGGGCGCCAGGCGTTGTAGTGGTTGCGCCACGGGTACGCGCCGGGCTTGATGGTGGTGAACCGGTAGCGGCCTTCGCTGTCGGTCAGCACCTGGCCGGTGCCCTTGAAGTTCGGGTCCAGCGGCGCATCGTGCTGGTCGCCCTTGTGCAGGTAGCGGCCGGCGGCGTTGCACTGCCAGACCTCGACCACGGTGTTGCGCACCGGGCGGCCGTTCTCGTCCAGCACGCGGCCGCTGACGATGATGCGCTCGCCCTGCGGCTGGCCGGGGAAACCGGCGGTCAGGTCTGCGGCATGCTCACCCAGGGTGATGCGGTTGATGCTCGGGCCGGTCACTTCCGAGAGCGTCACCGGGATGGCGATCGGGTCGGTACCCGGGCCACGCAGCGCGGTGGAGGCATACGGCAGATGGATGCGCGGCGGCTGGCTGCCGGGGTACGGCTTGCGGTAGCCGCGCAGTTCGGTGGGATCGCTCATGGCGTACTCCTGTTGGCGAGCGGCCCGAAGGCCGCGGCTGTCTTGCAGATCATGGATACGGGGGAAGGCTTACACGCGCTCGATGGCCAGCGCCACGCCCTGCCCCACGCCGATGCACATCGTCGCCAGGCCGCGGCGGCCGCCACTGGCCTCCAGCTGGCGCAGCAGGGTCAGCGCCAGGCGCGCGCCACTCATGCCCAGCGGGTGGCCCAGGGCGATGGCGCCGCCGTTGGGGTTCACGTGCGCGGCATCGTCGGCCAGGCCGAGCTGGCGCATGCAGGCCAGGCCCTGCGAGGCGAACGCTTCATTCAGTTCGATGGCATCGAAATCGGTGATGGACAGGCCCAGCCGCGCCATCAGCTTCTGGCTGGCCGGCACCGGGCCCATGCCCATGATCGCCGGCTCGACACCGGCGCTGGCGAAGCCGAGGATGCGCGCGCGCGGGGTCAGCCCCAGCGCCTTCACCTGCTCGCCCGAAGCGAGCAGCAATGCGGCGGCACCGTCGTTGATGCCCGAGGCGTTGCCGGCGGTGACCGTGCCCGGCTGGCGGAACAGCGGCTTCAGCTTGGCCAGCGCCTCGGCGGTGGTATCGCCGCGCGGATGTTCATCGCGGTCGACGGTCACGGTCTCGCCACGCTTGCGGCCCGGCACGTCCACCGCCACGATCTCGCCGTCGAAGAAGCCGCGCGCCTGCGCAGCGGCGGTGCGCTGCTGGCTGCGCAGGGCGAACGCATCCTGGTCCTCGCGGCTGATGCCGTAACGCTCGGCCACGTTCTCGGCGGTCTGGCCCATGGTCTCCACGCCGTGCAGTTCACGCAGGCGCGGGTTGATGAAGCGCCAGCCCATGGTGGTGTCTTCGATCTGCTGGTCGCGTGCGAACGGCGAAGTCGCCTTGCCCATCACGAACGGCGCGCGCGACATCGATTCAACGCCACCGGCAATGGCCAGGCCGAGTTCGCCGGCGGCGATGCCACGGGCCACGGTGCCGATCGCATCCAGGCCGGAACCACACAGGCGATTGATCGTGCTGCCCGGCACCGTCACCGGCAGGCCGGCCAGCAGCAGGCTCATGCGGGCGACGTTGCGGTTGTCTTCGCCGGCCTGGTTGGCACAGCCGAGGTAGACATCCTCGACCAGCGCCGGATCCAGCTGCGGGTGGCGCGCCAGCAGCGCCTTCAGCGGGATCGCGCCGAGGTCGTCGGCGCGCACGCCGGACAGCGCGCCGCCGTAACGGCCGATCGGGGTGCGGATGCCATCAACGATATAGGTTTCGTGCAGGCTCATCTCAGGCTCCCTCGGCCAGTGCCAGCGGCAGGCCGGTCAGTTCACGCAGTTGTTCGATGTCCATGCCCTCGACCATCTCCAGCACGGTCGCGCCGTCGGCGCCGAGGTCGAACACCGCCACATCGGTATACACGCGCGACACGCAGCGCAGGCCGGTCAGCGGGTAGCTGCATTCGGCCACCAGCTTGCTCTCACCCTTCTTGGTGAACAGGTCCATCATCACGAAGACCTGCTTGGCACCGGTGGCCAGATCCATCGCGCCGCCCACGGCGGGAATCGCGTCGGGCGCGCCGGTGCTCCAGTTGGCCAGATCACCGTGTGCCGACACCTGGAAGGCACCGAGCACGCAGATGTCGAGGTGGCCGCCGCGCATCATCGCGAACGAATCGGCATGGTGGAAATAACAGCCACCGGTGAGCAGGGTGACCGGCTGCTTGCCGGCGTTGATCAGGTCCGGATCTTCCTGCCCGGGGGCCGGCGCCGGGCCCATGCCGAGCAGGCCGTTTTCCGACTGCAGGAAGATCTCCTTGTCGGCCGGCAGGAAGTTGGCCACCGTGGTCGGCAGGCCGATGCCCAGGTTGACGTAGGCACCTTCGGGAATATCGCGCGCCACGCGCGCAGCCATCTGTTCGCGGCTGAGCTTGTTCATACCTGCACTCCTTCTGCGGCCACCGGCACCACGCGCTGCACGAAGATGCCCGGGGTCACCACGGCCTCCGGGTCCAGTTCGCCCAGCGCCACCACTTCACGCACCTGTACGATGGCGCAGCGTGCGGCCATCGCCATCAGCGGGCCGAAGTTGCGCGCGGTCTTGCGGTACACCAGGTTGCCCCAGCGGTCGCCACGGTCGGCCTTGATCAGCGCGAAGTCGGCATGCAGCGGGTATTCGAGCACGTAGTGGCGGCCGTCGATCTCGCGCGTTTCCTTGCCCTGAGCCAGCTCGGTGCCGTAGCCGGTGGGGGTGAAGATCGCGCCCAGGCCGGAACCGGCGGCGTGGATGCGTGCGGCCAGGTTGCCCTGCGGCACCAGCTCCAGTTCGATCTCGCCAGCACGGTAAGCCGCATCGAAGTGCTGCGAATCGGCCTGGCGCGGGAAGGAGCAGACGATGCGGCGCACGCGCTTGTGCTTGATCAGCGCAGCCAGGCCGGTATCGCCGTTGCCGGCGTTGTTGTTGATGATGGTCAGTTCGCGCGCGCCCTGTGCAATGAGCGCATCGATCAGCTCATCGGGCATGCCGGCGGTACCAAAGCCGCCGATCATCACGGTGGCGCCATCATGGATATCGGCCACCGCTGCTTCCACGCTGGCCACGGTCTTGTCGATCACTGCATTGCTCCTTGCCCTGCCTGCCGGCGGTCATCGCCGCCACGCTGCAGGGCCACTGCGAAGGGAAAACACGACCCGGACATGGTCGCCACGGCGCCCCGTCCGGTCAATGCGATATTCGGACCATTGATTCGATAATCGCACATTGAGTGAACTGCGCCGCCCATCGGTTCAACGCCGGTTCTGGCCGACGCCGACGCGCAGGCCGAGGCACGCCCAGGCCGCCAGCAGCAGCGGCAAGGCGCACAGCACGTACAGCGCGGACGGCTGCCAGTGGCCATCGACCAGCACGCCCACGGTCAGCGGCGAGAGGATCGCGCCGACGCGGCCGATGCCGATCGCCCAGCCCAAGCCAGTGGTGCGCACTTCGGCGGCGAACACCACCGGCGCCGCCGCGTACAGGCCGGCCATCGCCGCGAACAGCGCCGCACCGATCACGAAGGCCAGCGGGAAGGCCACGCCCAGCTGCGTGTTGAACGCCGCAAAGCCCAGCATCGACACCATCGCCAGCAGCAGCGCGCCCGCGGTCAGCTTCGACAGCGACCAGCGCGACGCCAGCCAGCCGAACAGGCTGCCGCCGACGATGCCGCCCAGGTTCAGCAGCACGCCACCGGTGATGCCCTGCTGCGCCGACACGCCGGCCGAGACCAGCAGCTTCGGCGTCCAGCTCAGCACGAAATAGAACGCGAACATGTGCAGGAAGAACGCCAGCGCGATCAGCAGCGCGACGCGACGCAGGTCGCCGACGAACAGCGCCGCATAGCCCTGGCGCTGGCCATTGCGCACCGGTGCCGGCGGCAGCGCCTGCAGTTCCGGCATGCGCATGCGCGACAGCAGCGCGTTGAGGCGCGGCAGCGCATTGGCCGGTCGACGCGCGACCAAGAAATCCAGCGATTCCGGCAGGCACTTCAGCACCAGCGGAATGCACAGCAGCGACGCGCCTGCGCCGATCAGGAACACGCTGTGCCAGGACCAGCGTTCCAGCATCCACGCCGCCAGCAGGCCGCCGGCGGTGGCACCGATCGGATAGCCGGTGGCCTGCAGCGCGACCGCCGTGCTGCGCCACTTGGCGTTGGCGTACTCGGCGGTGATCACGCCGACACCGGCCAGCATGCCGCCGATGCCGATGCCGGTGTAGACGCGCAGCGCGCCCAGCTGCCAGGTGTTGGCGGCCAGCGCCGACAGCGCCATGCCGCTGGTGAGGATCAGCAGGCAGCAGACGATCATCGGCCGCCGCCCCCAGCGGTCCGCCAACGGCGCCAGCAGGAACGAACCCAGCGCCATGCCGACCAGGCCGGCACTGAGCATCAGCCCCAGCACCTTGCCCGACAGTTCCCAGTCCGCCGACACGTGCGGCGCGGTGAAGGCCATGACCATCACATCGAAGCCATCGAGCATGTTCAACAGCACGCAGATGGCGATGGCGGTCCACTGGAAGGGACTCATCCGTTCAAGGACAAGCGGCGGTGCAGCGGCGGAGGCGTGGCTCATGGTGCGATTTCCTGCAACAGCGTGATGCGATGGAACGTCCGGCGGGGAAGGTCTCAGTGACCGGCCTGGCTGGATGCATGGATGACCTGCAGGACGTCCTGCAGGCGATCGACCTCGACCTGGCCCGGCGCCGACGGGGTGCCGATCATGCCGAAGGTCAGGGCCTGGCCGAAGGTTTCGCCGGCCAGGCGCGAAACCACGCCGGTGCCGCCCATCGACATGGTCAGCAGCGGCTTGTCGCTCTGCTGGCGCACCTGCCAGGTGGCATCGAGCAGGGCCAGCACATCGCCGGCATCACGCGGCATCACCGCGATCTTCAGCACGTCGGCGCCCAGTGCCTGCTGCTTCAGCAGGCGCGCGACGATCTCCTCGCGCGGCGGCGTGGCATGGAAGTCATGGTTGGACATCACCACCTTGACCCCGGCCTTGTGCGCCTGCGCCACCAGCGACTGCACGACCTTCGGGTCGCGGAACATCTCCACGTCGATCAGCTGGGCGACGCCGCCGCGCAGCAGCGTGGCGTACAGCGCACCGTAGTCGGCATCGCTGATCGGCTTGGCGCCGCCTTCGGCCTTGGTGCGGAAGGTGACGATGACCGGCTTGCCGCCCAGCGTGGCCTGGATGCGCTTGCCCAGCGCGACCAGTGCCTTGCCGTCGGTGGCGATGTCCAGGTAGTCGATGCGCCACTCGGCGATGTCGGTGGACTTGCTGGCAGCAATCGCGGCGGCCTGCTGCAGCGCGACTTCAGCGGTGGCACCGGTGATCGGCACGATGGTGCGGGGGCTGCCCTCGCCGATGCGCAGCTGGCCGACCTGCAGCACCGCCGGCGGCGGTGCGGCCAGGGCCAGCAGGGGGGAGGCGCTGAGCGCACCGGCGAGGACAACGGAAGCGAACGGGAATTTCATGGCAGTCACCAGAGCGTGGAAGGAGCGCGCGGCCATCAGAAGGTCACCTTGGCCTGGACACCCACGGCCCAGGCGTTGTCGGTACCGCTGTAATTGAACGTGCCCGGGTTGACGATGTACTGCACGTCCGGGCGGATCATCAGCCACGGGTTCACCTGGAAGCTGTAGGACAGTTCGAACAGCTCCTCGGCCTGGCTGAGGTTGTACAACGGCGAATCGGTTGGCACGCCACCGCTCATCAGCGTGGCCCGGCGTGCATCGACCAGGCGGTCGTTGATGTCGGCGCCGACGTAGCCCAGCGCGATGCTGTCCTGCGCGCGCGAGCCGATGCCCTGGTAGACGCCACCCAGCGCGTACCAGCGCTTGATCTGCGCGGTATCGGTGTCGGACACCATGTACTGCGCGAAGGCGGTGAGGCCGCGGCTCGGGTCGGCCGATTCCTGGGTCAGGCGCTGCTCGGCCAGCACGTAGGCGCCGTGGCGGCCCGTGGTCGGCGAGGTGTCCAGGCCACGCTTGTCCACGCGCGAGGTGTCGTAGTAACCGCCGAACTTATACACGCCTGCGTAGCGGCTGCCCTTGGCCGGGGTCCAGGTCACTTCCACCGGGAACAGCGAACCGGTGGTGCCCGAGACGAACGGACGGAACGCGTTGCGCTCGATGTTGCCGCCCAGGTTCGGATTGACCTGGAACCAGCCGGTGCGCACGTTCACCGCCGGGCTGATCTGCTGCGCGAACTCGCCGCCCCAGCGCGCCATCGGGTAGTTGTACCAGCCACTGTTGCCGGACATCGCCAGCGGGTGCGCGCAGAAGGCGGCGTTGACGAAATGGGTCAGCAGGCTGTGCAGGCCGAACTGGTTGCCCATCGCGTAGTAGCCCAGCTTGTAGTACGACTGGCCGGCGTTGAAGGTCTGGTCGTAGCTCAGCTCGGTCAGGCGCGTGTACTGGCCGCCGTACGCTTCCTGGATCGGGAACCGGTTGCCGACGAAGTCCACCGAGGTGCTGCGGCCGCGACGGTCGTTGAGGGTGAAGTGGAACGCACCGCCGTCCCAGCCGGCCAGCTTGCCCATGTCCAGGTCCATGCCCACGCGCACCTGCTGTGCATAGCGCGCGCCGGTCTCGCCGTAGCCACCATCGACCACACCCATGGCCTCGCCCACGTAATCACCGCGGAAGGCGATGCCACGCTCGAACAGGTCGGTGCGGGTGCCGCCCCAGTCGCCAGTGAGCGTCTTGCCTTCATAACGGTTGCTGGACTGCGCGCTGGCCAGGGCCGGCAGCAGCGCGGTGACCAGGATGCCCAGGGACAGGCCCAGTGACGGGGATTTCGCAGGATTCATGATCGCGGTCTCGTGGAGGTGATCAGCGCAGCGACAGCGGCGCGCTCAGGGGGGAGGTGGCGCCCTGCGCCGAGGTGACGGTGGCGGTCAGGCTGCCGGCAGCGGCAGCATCTGCGCCGGCACCGAGCGGGAAGGTGAAGCTGCCCTGCCCCTGCGCATCGGTGCGGGCTTCGACGCTGCCCAGCACCAGCTCGGCCTCGCTGCCATTGGCGGCACGGTTGCCGAACACTTCCACCTGGTAGCGGGAATCCGGCGCACCCTGGAAACGACCGTTGAGCTGGCGCTGCGCGCCCTTGCCCTGCACGGCGGTCAGCTGCGGCGCGGCCTGGCCCAGGTTGGGCAGCGGCTGGCAGTCGGCCTGGCCGGCGGCGGTGCAGATGCGCGCACGCTTGGACGGATCGTTGTCGACGCCACGGCCGCGCGAGCCGACGAAGCTGGCGTGCTCCAGGCCCGGCACACCGAACACGATGGCACCGCGCGGCTGGCCCTTCACACAGGCGCCGCCGGCTTCGCAGCGCTCGATCGGCAGGCCGTTGCCGTAGATGCGGTTGGCAGTGAAGCGGTTCGGCGCACTGACCGGCTGCGGGCGCACGCCGATGCCGATGCCATTGTCGGTGATGGTGTTGCCGTCGACCACGTTGCCGCTGCCGGTGATGCTCAGGCCCAGCGAGTTGCCGGTGAAGGTGTTGGCGGCGATGTAGTTGCGGTTGCCCCAGTTGATCTGCAGGCCATCTGAGTAATCGACGAAGCGGTTGTGGACCACGCTGTTGTCATTGCCCCACAGGATCTCGATGCCCTGCGAGGGCTCCGGGTTGGCGCGGGTGGACTGGAACAGGTTGTCGGCCACCAGGTTCCAGGCCGCGCCACGGGTCAGCTCCAGGCCGTCGCCGTTGTCGAGGAACTCATTGCGCACGATGCGGTTGTGCACGGTGGTGGTGGCGGTGGACTGGCCCTTGCCGTCGTCGCCGGTGAGCATGATGCCGGCGCCTCCCTTGTTGGCGACGATGCGGTTGTCATGGATCTCGTTGTGGCTGGAACGGTTGACCAGCACGCCGATGCAGAAGTTGCGGATCTCCAGGCCGGCCAGCTCCACGCCCTGGGTATCGCGCAGGACCAGGCCCGGCAGCGTGGTGGTGCGCACGTTGGTACCGGACTGGCCGGGTTCGGCGCCCGGGCAGGCATCGGTGCCGGTGCCGGTGACGTAGGCCGAGCCGTCGATCGCGACGTACTGGCCATCGCGCGCCCACGGCGTGCCGATGATCTGCACCGGGCCCTTGATCTCCGGCAGCGGCGCGGCCGGCTTGATGACGTAGGGCGCGGCGCCGACGGCGTCGATCTCGATGCGGTAGCGGCCCGGTGCGGCGTTGGCGGTGGTGATGGCCCAGCGCAGCGAGCCGACGTTGGCATCGTCGGCATAGCGGTCCACGCGCAGGACCTGCAGGGCTTCGCGCGGCGGTTCGGCCTGGTAGGCCAGCGCCAGCGACGGCAGCACGGCAAGCAGGGACAGGGAAACAACGGACAGACGACGGCGCATGCGAGCACTCCGCACAGGTGAAGGGAAATCCGGCGGTCTTCCCCTGCACCTGGCTTCAGCACCGGACCGGCTGCTGCCCTCGCCCCGCCAGGGGTGGATCGCTTGGACTGCTATGAAACTGTGGGAGTGAAATTAGGTTTATCGCACTGCACCATTCAAGTGCGGTAATCGACTACGTGTGCGAATACCGCACTGAATGGGTAATACCATCGTTGTAGGGGGTGTTGTCGGCAGGGCTGCCGCCCTGCACCTGCTCAGTGCAACGGCAACGGCAACGGCCAAGGCAAGAGCGGCATTCCGTGGGATGGCGGGGCACTGTGGGTTCGCGGGGACGCCGTGAACCCGTCCATGGGGGCTTGGTCGCCGCATCCATGCG
>NZ_JACVTV010000125.1:0-11799 GCF_016624625.1 Stenotrophomonas sp. S41
CCCCCCCGCCACCCCACGGAAAGCCAGCTTCTGCTGTTGCTCCGGCTTCGGCTTGAAGCAGGTGCAGGGCTGCAAGCCCTGCCATGACACACCCCCCCTATACAGGTAAGTGCAGGTCACAGGATGAGCAGACGCCTTGTTGCTGCCATCGAACAGGTCCACATTCCTGTCCAGGACACGGGCCGCCGGCCCGTTGTCGAGACAACAGGAGACCTGCATGTCCGCTGCCCCCACCACCGCCATCTCCCGCGATCCGGCCACCGGCCAGCAGATCGCCAGCCACCCCTTCGCCACCGCCGCTGAACTGGAAAACCTCCTGCAGCGCGGCCAGGCCGGCTTCGCCGCCTGGAGCGCGCAGCCGCTGGAAGCGCGCGCTGCCGTGCTGCGCGCCATGGCCGACGTCCTGCGCCGTGACCGCGAGCCGCTCGCCGCGATGGCTACCGCCGAGATGGGCAAGGTCCACGCCGAATCGCTGGCCGAGATCGAGAAGTGCGCGCTGCTGTGCGACTGGTATGCCGACAACGGTGCGCAGTTCCTGCGCGACGAGCCCACCCAGGTGCCCGATGACAAGGCCTACGTGTCCTACCTGCCGCTGGGCGTGGTGCTGGGCATCATGCCGTGGAACTTCCCGTACTGGCAGGTGATGCGCGCGGCCGTGCCGATCCTGATGGGCGGCAACGGCTTCCTGCTGAAGCCGGCCGAGAACATCGTCGGTACCGCGCAGCTGCTCGATGCGGCCTGGCGCGAAGCCGGCCTGCCTGACGGCACCTTCATCGCCGCCAACATCAGCCGCGAGGGCACCAGTGCCGCCATCGCCGATGACCGCATCGCTGCCGTCACCCTCACCGGCAGCGTCGCCGCCGGTCGCAGCATCGCCGCCCAGGCCGGGCAGGCGCTGAAGAAGGTGGTGCTGGAGCTGGGCGGCTCCGACCCCTTCATCGTGCTCGCCGATGCTGACCTTGATGCTGCCGTCGATGCGGCCGTGGCCTCGCGCTTCCAGAACACCGGGCAGGTCTGCATCGCCGGCAAGCGCATCATCGTCGAAGAGGCTGTCTACGAGCGTTTCGTCGCGCAGTTCTGCCAGAAGGTGCAGGCGCTGACCATCGGTGACGGCCGCGAAGCCGGCAACCGCATCGGCCCGATGGCCCGCCAGGACCTGCTCGAGCAGCTCGACGCACAGGTGCGCGCCTCGGTCGATGCCGGCGCGCAGCTGCTGGTCGGCGGCCATCAGCTGGATCGCCCGGGCAGCTTCTATGCACCCACCGTCCTGGCCGGGGTGGAGCCGGGCATGCAGGCCTTCGATACCGAGACCTTCGGGCCGGTGGCCTCGATCAGCCGCGCCCGCGACGCCGACCACGCAGTAGAGCTGGCCAACCAGAGCGAATTCGGCCTCAGTGGCAACCTGTGGACCGGCAACCATGAACGCGCCATGCAGCTGGCGCGCCGGCTGCAGACCGGCGGCGTGTTCGTCAACGGTTTCTCGGCCTCCGACCCGCGCGTGCCGATCGGCGGCGTGAAGAAGAGCGGCTTCGGCCGTGAGCTCTCGCACTTCGGCATCCGTGAATTCGTCAACGCGCAGACGGTCTGGTTCGACAAGCGTTGACGCGCGGCTTCCACCCTTCCTGCAACGATCCACCATCAGTCCAGCGAAAAGGACGGCATTCCAATGTCCAAGGGTTCAGATCTGCTTGTCGCCGCACTTGAGAACGAAGGCGTCGAGCGCATTTTCGGTATTCCCGGCGAAGAAAACCTCGACGTGGTCGAGTCGCTGCGCCATTCCAGCATCGAGCTCGTCATCACCCGCCACGAGCAGGCGGCGGTGTTCATGGCCGCCACCTACGGCCGGCTGACCGGCAAGCCGGGCGTGTGCCTGGCCACCCTCGGCCCGGGCGCGCTGAACTTCACCACCGGCGCGGCCTATGCGTTGCTGGGGGCATGGCCGGTCATCATGATCACCGGCCAGAAGGGCATCGTTGCCAGCAAGCAGGCGCGCTTCCAGATCGTGGACATCGTCAGCACGATGAAGCCGCTGACCAAGCTGGCCCGGCAGATCGTCTCGGCACGCACCATCCCGACCATCGTCCGCGAGGCCTTCCGCGTGGCCCAGGAAGAGCGCCCGGGCCCAGTGCTGCTGGAGCTGCCCGAGGACATCGCCGCCACCGAAGTGGAGGGCGTTTCCCTCATTCCCACCCACGCGGTGGACCGGCCGATTGCCAGCCCGGAGGCGCTGGACCGCGCGGCGGAGATCATCCGCGGTGCCGAGCGGCCGCTGCTGATGATCGCCTCGGCGGCATCGCGCCCGCAGTCCAGCGAAGCGCTCTCGGCCTTCGTGCAGCGCGCCGGCATCCCGTTCTTCACCACGCAGATGGGCAAGGGCGCGGTGGCGGGCGGCTCCGGCCTGTACATGGGCACCGCGGCGCTGACCGAGCGCGACTACGTGCACATGGCCATCGACCAGGCCGACGTGATCGTGACCATCGGCCACGAAGTGACCGAGAAGCCGCCGTTCGTGATGCGCCCGGGTGGCCCGACCGTCATCCATATCGGCTATTCGCAGGCCGCGGTGGAGCAGGTGTATTTCCCGCAGGTGGAGGTGATCGGCGATATCGGCCGCTCGCTGACCCAGCTGGCCGACCGCATCGAAGGCGCCGTGGCGCATGCCGATGCGCTGCTGCCGCTGCGCGCGACCATCCTCGAGCACCTGGCCGACCGTGCCGAGGAAGCGGGCTTCACCCCGCAGCGACTGGTACATGACGTGCGCCAGGTGATGCCGCCGGACGGCATCGTGGCGCTGGACAACGGCATGTACAAGATCTGGTTTGCGCGCAATTACCGCACCCAGGTGGCCAATACGCTGCTGCTGGACAATGCCCTGGCGACGATGGGCGCGGGCCTGCCGTCGGCGATCATGGCTTCGATCCTGTATCCCGAGCGGCGCGTGCTGGCGGTCTGTGGCGATGGCGGCTTCATGATGAACAGCCAGGAGCTGGAGACGGCGCGGCGGCTGGGCCTGAACCTGGTGGTGCTGATCCTCAACGACGGCGCCTACGGGATGATCCGCTGGAAGCAGGCGGTGGATGGCTTCACCGATTACGGCATGACCTTCAGCAACCCGGATTTCGTCAAGTACGCCGAGGCCTATGGCTGCAAGGGCCATGAGGTGACCGCCATCGAGCAGTTCATCCCGACCCTGGAGGCGGCGTTCAACGAGGGCGGGGTGCACCTGGTCTCGGTGCCGGTGGACTACTCGGAGAACCAGCGGGTGCTGGTGGAGGAACTGCGGCAGGCGTTCCCCGGGAACGGGTGAAGTGGCGCCGGGCCGCGCCCGGCGGATTCCTGCCGACTGACCGCCGGGCATGGCCCGGCGCTACGGGCTCCGGCGGGGCTCGGGGAGGGCGGTTTTGGTATGCTGTCCAACCGGCTGCGCCGGGCGCTGTACCCCCCTCCCACTACACGATTCCCGCAGATCCATGAGCGAAGCTACCGATACCCCCCCCGTCGACGAAAACAAGTTGATCGCCGAGCGCCGTGAGAAACTCAAAGCGCTGCGTGGGCAGGGCATCGCGTACCCGAACGACTTCCGTCGCGAGGACTTCGCCGGGCAGCTGCAGGCCGAATTCGCCGATGCCGGGACCTGGACCGCCGAGGCCCTGGAAGGCAACGGCCGCCAGGTGAAGATGGCCGGCCGCCTGATGGCCAAGCGCATCATGGGCAAGGCCAGCTTCGCCCAGATCCAGGACGAATCCGGCCGCATCCAGCTGTTCCTGCAGGGCGGCGCCCTGGGCGACGCCTACACCGCCTTCAAGGGCTGGGACGTGGGCGACATCATCGCCGTCGAAGGCGCCCTGACCCGTACCAAGACCGGCGAGCTGTCGGTCAAGGCCGAATCGATCCGCCTGCTGACCAAGTCGCTGCGCCCGCTGCCGGACAAGTGGCACGGCCTGGCCGACGTCGAGCAGCGCTACCGCCAGCGTTACGTCGACCTGATCGTGACCCCGGAATCGCGCGCGGTCTTCATCAAGCGCTCCAAGATCATCCGCGCCATGCGCGCGTGGCTGGACAACCGCGACTTCCTCGAAGTCGAGACGCCGATGATGCATTACATCCCCGGCGGCGCGGCGGCCAAGCCGTTCACCACCCACCACAACGCGCTGGACCTGGACCTGTACCTGCGCGTGGCGCCGGAGCTGTACCTCAAGCGCCTGACCGTGGGTGGCCTGGAGCGCGTCTACGAGATCAACCGCAACTTCCGCAACGAAGGCGTCAGCACCCGCCACAACCCGGAATTCACCATGATGGAGCTGTACGAGGCCTATGCCACGTACAACGAGATCATGGACCTGACCGAGGGCGTGATCCGTGACGTGGCCACCACCGTCAACGGTGGCACCGAAGTGGAGTGGGACGGCGCGAAGATCGACCTGGGCCCGGCCTTCCGCCGCTGGCGCATGGACGAGGCGGTGCGTCACCACAACCCGGAAATCTCGGCCGCCGACTGCACCGACCGCGAGGCGCTGCTGCGCCATTGCGAGCGCCTGAAGATCCGCGTCAAGCCGTCCTACGGCTGGGGCAAGCTGCTGCTGGAGATCTTCGAAGCGACCGTCGAGCACACCCTGATCCAGCCGACCTTCATCACCGATCATCCGGTGGAAGTTTCGCCGCTGGCCCGCGCCAACGACAACGATCCGGGCTACACCGACCGCTTCGAGCTGTTCGTCAACGGCAAGGAGCTGGCCAACGGCTTCTCCGAGCTGAACGATCCGGAAGACCAGGCGCAGCGCTTCCAGGCCCAGGTGGCCGCGAAGGACGGCGGCGACGACGAGGCCATGCATTACGACGCCGACTACATCCGTGCGCTGGAGTACGGCATGGCACCGACCGGCGGCCTGGGCATCGGCGTGGACCGCCTGGTGATGCTGCTGACGGGCAGCAGCTCGATCCGCGACGTCCTGCTGTTCCCCTACATGCGTCCCGAGCAGTAAGACGCAGTTCCGCTCCCGACTGTGCGCGCCGTCCCGGATCCGGGCGGCGCCATTGACGCGATCCGCACTCGGCGTATGGTTGTTGCACGGCCTTGACACCCGCTATGGCTTGATGGGGTAGCGAGGGCCGATGTGGAGAAGCGTCGATGTGGAGAACCCGCTTCACATTGTGACGACGATCATGAACCGGGGAGCTCGTGACGGGAGTCGTACCGATGCAGGGTGCCAGTGTGCACAGCGGCGGGGTATCCTCGCTGGCTGATCTTCCAGCGTGGTCGAGAAGGCAGGCAGAGAACGCCTTGAACATCGTCATCGTCGACGACCAGACGTCCGCAAGGACGATGCTGCGTCATGTCATTGAAGACATCGCGCCCGAATTGAGCGTGCACGACTTCGGTGATCCGCTCACCGCGCTTGCGTGGTGCGAGTCGTACCCGGTCGATCTGCTGCTGCTGGATTACCGCATGCCGGAGATGGACGGGCTGGAGTTCGCCCGCCGTTTCCGCCGGTTGCCCAAGCACCGCGACATCCCGGTGATCCTGATCACCGTGGTCGGCGATGAGCCGATCCGGCAGGCCGCCTTGGAAGCGGGCGTGATCGATTTCCTGGTCAAGCCGATCCGGCCACGCGAACTGCGTGCGCGCTGCTACAACCTGCTGCAGCTGCGCCAGCAGGCCGAGAACGTGAAGCAACGTGCGCTGTCGCTGGAACAGCGGCTGCTGGCCAGCATGCACGAGGTGGAAGAGCGCGAACGCGAGACCCTTTCGCGGCTGGCGCGCGCCATCGAGTTCCGTGATGCCGGCACCAGTGCCTACCTCGAGCGCATGGCGCGGGTGGCCGGGCTGATCGCCGAGCAGCTGGGCCTGCCCGAGGAAGAGGTCAAGCTGATCGAGATGGCCGCCCCGCTGCACGACATGGGCAAGATCGCCATTCCCGATGCGGTGCTGCTCAAGCAGGGCAAGCTCAACGACGAGGAGCTGGCGATCATGCGCCGGCATCCGCGCATCGGCCACGAGCTGCTCAGTGGCAGCCAGAACCGCTTCATCCAGGTCGGCGCGCTGATCGCGCTGCGCCACCACGAACGCTATGACGGCAGCGGCTATCCCGATGGCCTGGTCGGCGACGCGATTCCGCTGGAAGCGCGCATCGTCGCCGTCGCCGATGTCTTCGACGCGCTGATCTCACCGCGCCCGTACAAGGAAGCATGGACGATGGAAGCGACCCTGGCGTACCTGTATGCCCAGCGCGGCCGCCTGTTCGACCCGCGCTGCGTGGATGCGCTGCTGCGGGGCCGCGAGCAGCTGGAACAGATCTGCGCCGAGCATTCCACCGCCTCGGCGCGGCCGGGGATGGGCGCGTGACATCCCTGCTGTCGCGGATCCGCCTGCGGTTGTCCCAGCGCCACGACAGCGAACACGGGCAGCAGATCGTCCGCATCGTCCTGATCAGCTTTATTCTGGCCTACGTGCTGCTGCCGGCGCCGCGCCACGACCTGCCGCACGACCAGTATGTGGGCGTGCTGGCCATCGTCCTGACCGGCCTGTCGCTGTCGCTGCTGCTGTTCGGCTGGCTGCTGTGGAAGCCGGGGCGCTCCGATCCACGCCGCGTGCTCGGCATGCTGGCCGACTACGGCCTGATCGCCGCGGGCATGGTGCAGATGGGCGAACCGCTGTCGTGGGTCTACATCGTGGTGATGTGGGTGACCGTCGGCAACGGCATGCGCTTCGGCAACAACTACCTCTACGTCGCCGTGGCGATGGCGATGGTCAGCTTCGGCAGCACCGTGCTGCTGACACCTTACTGGGAGCAGAACCTGCGACTGGCGATCGGGCTCTGGCTGGGCCTGGCTGCAGTACCGTTGTATTTCTCGACCCTGCTCAAGCAGTTGACCAAGGCCATGGCCGAGGCGCGGCGCGCCAGTGAAGCGAAGAGTCGCTTCCTGGCCAACATGAGCCACGAATTCCGAACCCCACTCAATGGATTGAATGGCATGACAGAAGTATTGGCGACGACTCGCCTGGACGATGAGCAACGCGAGTGCCTGAACACCATCCAGGCCTCTTCCCGCAGCCTGCTGGCGCTGGTCGAGGAGGTGCTGGACATCTCCGCGATCGAAGCGGGCAAGCTGCGCGTGGTGGCCGAGGATTTCGTGCTGGCCGACGTAGTCCAGGCCATCGGCCTGATCCTGCTGCCGCAGGCCAAGGCCAAGCACCTGGAGTACAAGGTCAAGGTGGCCGCGAACGTGCCCGCCACGCTGCGCGGCGACGTCGGCCACCTGCGGCAGATCCTGCTCAACCTCGCCGGCAACGCGGTGAAGTTCACCGACCACGGCAAGGTGGAAGTGCGCGTGGGCCTCGTCCACGCGGACACCAATGGCTCGGTGCGCCTGCGCTTCGACATCATCGATACCGGTATCGGCGTGCCGGTAGCCATGCGCCCCCGGCTGTTTGAAGCCTTCGAGCAGGCCGACGTCAGCATGGCCCGTCGCCATGAGGGCACCGGCCTTGGCACGACCATCGCCAAAGGCCTGGTCGAGGCCATGCATGGTGAGATCGGCTACCTGGACAGCCCGCCGCAGGGCAGCCACTTCTGGGTGGAGCTGCCGTTCGCGCCGCCGGAGCCGGTGGTGCCGGGCGCGGTGCCGAGCGTGGCCGCCGGCGAAGAGGTGGGCCCGGGCGGCAATGTCATCGCCTTCACCGACCCGTTCCTGCGCCACCGCGCCCGCGTGCGCAGCATGCAGATCCTGGTGGCGGACGACCACGAGGCCAACCGCATGGTGCTGCAGCGCCTGCTGCAGAAGGCCGGGCACAAAGTCATGTGCGTCGATGGCGGTGAGGCGGTGCTCGATGCGCTGGCCGAGAGCGAATTCGACGCCGCCATCGTCGACCTGCACATGCCGGGCATGAGCGGCCTGGACATGCTGAAGGAACTACGCGTGATGCAGTCCGGCGGCGGTCCGCGCACGCCGGTGCTGGTGCTCAGTGCCGATGTCACCCCCGAAGCGATCCAGCGCTGCACCCAGGCCGGCGCGCATGCGTTCCTGGCCAAGCCCGTCGTGGCCGTGCGCCTGCTCGATACGCTGGCCGAGATCGCCAACAACGCCCAGCTGAAGGCGTCGGCGCCGCCGATCGTGCGCACCGCCACCAACCTCGATGGCGTGCTCGACACCGGCGTGCTGGATGAGCTGGCCTCGCTGGGCATGGGCGACGGTTTCGAGCGTGAGTTCATCCGCCAGTGCCTGGAGGACGCCGAGAACTGCCTGCGCAAGGCCGAGGTCGACGGCGAAGCAGGCCGCTGGGGCGCCTTCCGCGAACAGTCCCACGCGATCAAGGGCGTGGCCGGCAATCTGGGCCTGGTGCGTGCCGCCAACCGCGCCGGCGAACTGATGCGGATGGCCGACTGGCAGCTCAAGGCCGAATGGCGCCCGCGCCTGGCCGTGCTGCAGGGCGCGATCAAGGAAGGACGGCAGGCCCTGGATGCGCGCGCCGAGCGCAAGGCACGCGGCGCGGCCGACGACATGGAGCGGTAGCGTCGAGCTTGCTCGACTGCCTTCGTTTCATGTAGTGCCGAGCCATGCTCGGCTGCATTCCGCGCGGTCTGCGATGCAAGGCATCCACGCATGGCGTGGATCTACTGGGTCTGCGACGCAAGGCACGCGGCGCGCCCGACGACATGGAGCGGTAGCGTCGAGCTTGCTCGACTGCCTTCGTTCCATGTAGTGCCGAGCCATGCTCGGCTGCATTCGGCGCGGTCCGCGATGCAAGGCATCCACGCATGGCGGGGATCTACTGTCTTGGTCGCGCGAGCGCGAAAAAAAGCCCGGGGGCCAGCCGGGCTTGAACCCAGAGGGGGAGGAGAGCAATCAGGCGGCGTCGAGGCCGGCGCGACGGGTCTGTGCCTTGATCAGGCGATCCATCGTGCGCAGCGAACGATCACCCAGGGCCAGGGCGGAGTCGACCCAGACCTTGGTGATTTCCAGCAGCTCGTCGTAGCTGACCGACTGCGCCAGGTTGCGCGCCGCGTTCATTGCCAGGTACGACTGCGGCAAGCGCTGCTGGTGGCGGATCATGTCATCGACGGCGGCGCGGCCTTCCCCCTTCTTCACCAGCACGTCGACCACGCCCAGGGCGTGCATTTCCTCGGACGAATAGATGCGGCCGTCGAGGATGATCTTCTCGGCCAGCTGCGGCGACACCCGGCGGCACAGGAACGAGTACGCGCCCATGCCCGGGAACAGGCCGAACAGCACTTCGGGCAGGCCCATGCCGCAGCCTTCCTCGGCCACGATGGTGTGGCAGGCCAGGGCCATTTCCAGGCCGCCGCCCAGTGCATCGCCCTGGATCAGCGCAATCGAACGCACGTCACCGCCGAAGCCGGTGTGCAGGTGGTGCACGCCTTCCACGCAGCGCTGCGCATAGGTCAGCAGCAGGTCGCGGTTGCCTTCGCGGATCAGGCGGGTGAACAGGTCCAGGTCACCGCCCAGGTTGTAGGCGGCGGCATCGGAGGCCAGCACGAAATGGCGCAGCCGACCGCTGTGGCGCTGGGCCGGGCCGCGGGTGATGGCGCTCATGTAGCTCCACATCTCGTCCAGCATGTCCTTGCGGCAGCAGGGACGGATGCCCGTGGCCGCGTCGGCGTGCATGAACAACCAGTGGGCGGAGTCGTCGTCGTTGTCTTCGGTACGGATGGTGGCGAACGGCGAACCGCTGGCAGACAGCTTTTCAATGGTACTCATGGAAGGGTCCTCGGCATGCGGCCCGCAGAGAGAAGTGGTGGCCGGCGGGCCGAACGGTCCACACACGCGGCGATGCTACACCGGGCGCGGCACCGCGCACGCGAAAAGGCCCGGGTTGTTTCCAACCCGGGCCCTGAAGGTGTTCAAATTCGCCGAAAGCCTTACGTGGCGGGCGTATCGCGGAGCTCGCGACGGAGGATCTTGCCCACGTTGGTCTTCGGCAGCTCCTTTCGGAATTCTACGATTCTGGGGTGCTTGTAGCCGGTGAGGTTGGCCCGCGCATGTTCCTTGACCATTTCGGCGGTCAGGTTCGGGTCCTTCTTCACGATGACCACCTTCACCACTTCACCGGACTTCTCGTCCGGCACGCCGACAGCGGCCACTTCCAGCACGCCCGGCATCATCGCGATGACGTCCTCGACTTCGTTCGGGTACACGTTGAAGCCGGACACCAGGATCATGTCCTTCTTGCGGTCGACGATGTAGAAGAAACCCTGCTCGTCCATCTTCGCCATGTCGCCGGTGTGCAGCCACTGGTCGGCATCGATGGCAGTGGCGGTCTCGTCGGGGCGCTGCCAGTAACCCTTCATCACCTGCGGGCCGCGGATGCAGAGCTCGCCCACTTCGCCCATGGCCAGGGTGTTGCCGTTGTCGTCCTTGATGCAGGCATCGGTGGACGGGATCGGCAGGCCGATGGCGCCGTTGTATTCCTTCAGGTCCAGCGGGTTGATGCAGGCCGCCGGCGAGGTCTCGGTCAGGCCGTAGGCCTCGACCAGGGTCACCCCGGTCACCTTCTTCCAGCGCTCGGCCACCGCACGCTGCACGGCCATGCCGCCGCCCAGGGTCACCTTCAGCGAGGAGAAGTCGACGGTGTCGAAGCCGGGGGTGTTGAGCAGGCCGTTGAACAGGGTGTTGACGCCGGTGATGGCGGTGAAGCGCACCGACTTGAGCTCCTTGACGAAGCCCTTCATGTCACGCGGATTGGTGATCAGGTGATTGCAGCCACCGAACTTCATGAAGACCAGGCCGTTCGCCGTCAACGCGAAGATGTGGTACAGCGGCAGGGCGGTGATGATCCACTCCTTGCCCGGCTCGATGCCCGATGCGCCGATCCAGGCCGAGGCCTGCTGCATGTTGGCGATCAGGTTGCGGTTGGTCAGCATCGCGCCCTTGGCCACGCCGGTGGTGCCACCGGTGTACTGCAGGAAGGCGACGTCGTCGTGGTCGATCTCGACCTTGGGCAGGGTGTGGCGGCTGCCGAGCTTGAGCGCCTGGCGGAAGCGCACCGCGCCCTTCAGATGGTAGTTGGGCACCATCTTCTTGACGTACTTGAGCACGAAATTGACGATCGTGCCCTTCAGGCCGAGCAGGTCGCCCAGGCCGGTGGTGATGACGTGCTTGACCGGGGTGTCGGCGATGACCTGCTGGACGGTGTCACCGAAGTTGTCGACCACCACCAGGGCGCTGACGCCGGCATCGACCAGCTGGTGCTTCAGCTCGCGCGCGGTGTACAGCGGGTTGACGTTGACCACGGTCAGGCCGGCGCGCAGCACGCCGAAGGTGGCGATCGGGTACTGCAGGCAGTTGGGCATCATCAGGGCGACGCGGTCACCCTTCTTGAGCTTCAGCTCACCCAGCAGGTAGGCGGCGAACTGCTCGACCAGGGCGTCGGTTTCGCCGTAGGTGAGGATCTTGCCGAAACTGGAGTAGGCGGGACGGTCGCGGAATTTCGCGACGGAAGCGTCGAAGACCGAAGCTACCGAATGGAACTCGTTGATGTCGATCTCGGCGGGAACGCCTTTCGGATAGCTCTGCAGCCAGGGACGATCCAGACTCATATTCCCCCTCCAGGAATCGTTTTTGATGGGTGCGGCGCGGACAGTATCCGCCAGAACCGCTCGCAGCAGCATACCGTTCCGTAGGGAAAACGCGAAGGGGGCCTTGCGGCGCGGGTTGGTCGAATGCGTCAGACACCGCCGGGCATGGCCCGGCGCTACCGATCAGGGTGCGGAAACCGGTAGCGGCGGGGCGGGGCCCGGGGGGGTTTTGGGTGAGCCCCCGCCGCGCGCCCGGGGGCCCGTG
>NZ_JACVTV010000126.1:0-11675 GCF_016624625.1 Stenotrophomonas sp. S41
ACCCTGCCCCCGCCCGCCCTGTGTCCACGCCTGTCGAACAGACGGATGTCGCGCATCTGTGCGCAGCCCATTACCGGCCGCTGCATGCCCACGTCCGCCGCAAACTCCCGCAACGCAGCGACGCCGATGACGTCGTCCAGGAAACCTGGCTGCGCGTCGTCAAGGTCGCGGCCAGCGGACTGCTGGGCAACGGTCGCGCCTATCTGTATCGCGTTGCCCACAACCTGATCGCCGACCACTACCGGCAGCGCGCGCGCCGCCGCGAGGACGTGCTGGACGACGCCCAGCTGCTGGCCATCGCCGACCCCACGCCGCTGCCCGAACAACGCCTGCTCGACGCCGAACAGCTGCGCCATCTCGACGCCGTCATCGCCGCCCTGCCTGCACGTTCGCGCCAGGTGCTCCTGCTGGCGCGGGTGGAACAGAGAGGGCTGGCCGAGATCGGCCGCCTGCTCGGCATCACCCGGCAGACCGCGCACGGCCACCTGCTGCGTGCGCTGGTCGCCCTGCAGCAGGTACCGCAGGCGTGAGCCACGACGCCATCGCCCAGGAGGCCGCCCGCTGGTGGCTGGACGGCCATGACGGCCACCGCGACGAGAACGCGTTCGCCCGCTGGATCGCGGCCGACCCGCGCCATGCCGCGCAGTATCAGCACCTGCAGGCGCTGTGGCAGGCCGGCACGGGCCTGCCCAGCGTGCAGCGCCAGCACCAGCAGCGGCAGCGTCGCCGTCTGCGCGATGCCGGCATCGCAGTGCTGCTGTTGTGTGCGATCGGCCTGTACAGCCGCCACGTGACACCGCCACCTGCACAGGTCGTACGCACGGCTGCGGGCCAGATCCGCGAGGAAACCCTGCCTGATGGCTCGCAGCTTCAGCTGGCGCCCGGCAGCGAGATCCACGTACGCATCGATGGCACGCGTCGGCAACTGCAGCTGCAGCAGGGCCAGGCGTGGTTCAAGGTCACTGCCGACGCCGCCAGGCCATTCCAGGTACACACGCCGCACGGCACGGTCACCGCGCTGGGCACCGCCTTTGATGTCGCCGTCGGGGAACACGCCAGCAGGGTCGTCGTCACCGAGCACACCGTGCAGGTGGACAGCGGCCCTGGCCATGCCGAAGCCCAGCAGGGCCAGCAGATGCGCTTTGATGGTAACGGCACGACCGAGGCCACCGACATGGAAAGCGGTGCACTGGCCTGGCGCGAGCGGCGCCTGCACTGGGTCTCCGCGCCGCTGGCCACGGTCGCGCAGGGGCTGGATGCCTGGCACGGCGGCCACACCTGGATCATCGGCAGCGCACTCCGGCAGCAGCCGGTCAGCGTGCTCGGCAGTGCCGACGGCGCTGCCGAAAGCCGTGACCAGCTCGCCACGCAGCTGCACGTGCGCGTGCTGCGCCTGCCCGCTGGCATGCAGGTCTGGATGGCGCCGCACGGCGAGCCGCGCGATGCACCCTGACATCGGCCCCATCGCCGCGTCTACCCAGGTGAACGACGCCCCGCGTCATCCCCTGGAGCCTTCGATGCTGTGCCACCGCCCCCTTGTTCTTGCCCTGTCGCTGGCGTGTGCCGGCGCCCTGCCGCTGTTGCCCGCACCCGCCCGCGCACAGGCTGCGACGCGCCACTACGATCTGCCCGCGCAGCCTCTGGCCCGCGCACTGGATGCCTACAGCCGCCTCACCGGCGTGGACCTGGTGATGGCCACCGCACTCCCCGCGGGCCAGATGGCGCCCGCCCTGCAGGGTGACTTCGATGACACCCAGGCGCTGAGCCGCCTGCTGGCCGGCAGCAACCTGCGGCCGCGCTTCATCGACGCCCGCCATGCCACCCTGGAACCGGCGCCGCCCCAGCACGACGACGGCAGCCGCCGCACCGGTCCACTGCGCGTGCAGAGTGACAGCGCGCGCGGACCCGTCGCCGATACCGCTGCCAGCGCCAGCCAGTACGTCGCCCCCACCGCCGATGGCTTCACCCCCAAGGTCGGCAGCGAACGCGTGGCGATGGCCGAACGCCAGGACGGCAACAGCCTGCTGCGCTCGATGCCCGGCAGCCACAGCTTCCACTCGCGCAGCCAGCCGGGCCTGCAGGTCAACATCCGCGGCATGACCGGCGCCGGCCGGGTCAACACCATGATCGACGGCGTGACCCAGACCTTCCGCAACAACGCCGGGCATGGCTCCGGTGGCCCGTTCGCCTATGTCGATCCGTTCCTGCTGGCCGGCGTTGACGTGCAGCGCGGCGCAGTGGCCGGTGCTGACGGCGCCGGCACGCTGGCCGGCAGTGCCAACTTCCGCACGCTGGACATCGACGATCTGCTTGGCGAAGGTCGCGACTGGGGCCTGCGTGCCGGTTACCGCCACGGCAACAACGGCTACGGCGATGGCCGCACCTTTGCCGGCGCCTGGCGCCACAGCGAGGACGGTGGCGACCGCCAGTTCGGCCTGCTGGCAGCGGCCAGCAGCAGCCGCAGCGGCGAATACGCAACCGCCAACGGGCAGAAGAACAGCGCCGATCCGGCCAGCCAGCAACCCAGCAGCTGGCTGCTGAAGGCGCGCCTGCAGCCCAGTGACCAGCATCGGCTGGACCTGAGCCACATGCACTATGAGAACGACTTCTACCACAACTACCCGTGGCAGATTTCCGCGCGCAACCAACGCGCCAGCTACCACTACACGCCCTACACCCCGTGGCTGGACGTGCGCGTCACCTTCGCAGGCAACAAGACTCATCTGTACTACCCGCCCGTGGAGGATTCCAGCTTCATCGGCCGGCGCACGCACAGCAGCCTGAGCAGCTGGACCGCGGACAACACCAGCCGCTTCGAGATGGGCGCGGTGCAGGCGCGTTGGAACACCGGCATCAAGCACCAGTCGGACATCTTCGTGGCCGACACGCCCACCCTGCGCGGCGCCAACCCGCAGGGCCGCAGCCAGCTGGACAGTGTGTTCAGTACGCTGGAGCTGCAGTACGACCGCTACGCGATGACGGCCGGCCTGCGCCAGGAACGCTACGGCATCAGCGGCCACATCCCGGTCTGTTCCGATGTGCCGGGCCAGTGTGCGGACATCGGCGGTGGCGGCATCGACGTGCGCCGCACCCAGCATGCGCTCAGCCCGAACCTTGCATTCTCGGTGCAGGCCACCGATTGGCTGCAGTTGTTCGTCGAAGCCTCGCGCACCTCGCGCGCGCCGCGGGTGCAGGAAATGTTCTTCGAGAAGATCCCGCTGGAAGGCATGAGCGACGCCGATGGCGTGGGCGCCAACCCGTTCCTGCGGCGCGAGCGTTCACGCAACCTGCAGTTCGGCGCCAACCTCAGTACCGACTCGCTGCTGGTCGACGGCGATCTGGCCCAGCTGCGGGTGACCCGCTTCGACAACCGCATCCGCGATTACATCAAGCCGCAGTACCTGCTGGTGGTGCACCCGCCGGAAGTGGCGCCGCTGGTGGTGGCCATCGACAGCGACGAGCAGCTGAGTGCCTGGACCGACGTGCTCGATGCCGATGACTTCACCACCACCACCCGCTGGATGAACCAGCCCGGCATCGTGCGCATGCGTGGCATCGAACTGGAAGCCAACTACAGCAGCGAGCACTACCACGCCACGCTGAGCTGGACCCGCTCGCATACCAGCGCGCCCACCATCGAATACGTCAACCTGGAAGACATCACCGCCCTGCCCGACCGCTACTGGACGCTGGATGTGGGTGGCAGCTGGTGGCAGCAGCGCGTGCAGGCCGGCGTGCGCGCCGAATACTCCGGCCCCACCGAGGAAGGCTACGACTTCTTCCAGACCCGCAAGACCGGCGGCACCGGCGTGCTGCTGGACTTCTACGCCAGCTTCAAGCCGCAGCCCAACACCACGCTGTGGTTGAACATCGAAAACCTGCAGAACAAAGCCTATGACAACAATGCCTCGATCGACAGCATCTTCAGCCCGATCCTGGACCGCGGCAACGGCCGTGGCCGGACGGTCTCGATGGGCGTCAATGTGGCGTTCTGAGCGCCGCTGGCTGCTGCTGTGCCTGCTCGCGTTGGCGGGCATCGCCGGCGCGCAGCCGATGCCGGGCAGCGTCATCGACCTGGCCACGGGCGAGGCGCTGGATGAAGCCGGCTTCGTCCAGCGCGTGGCCACGGCGCAGCGTGTGCTGCTGGGCGAACGCCACGATGTCGAGGCCGACCATGCTGCCCAGCGCTGGCTGCTGGATGCCCTGCAGAAGCAGCGGCCGCAGGGCGCACTGGTGCTGGAGATGATCGCGCAGGAACGCCAGGCGCGCCTGCAGCGCGTGCAGCACTGGTTGGCCAAGGGCAACCGGGCCGACGGCACTCGCCTGCAGGAACTGCTGGGCTGGGACCCACGCTGGCCCTGGCAGGCCTATGGCGGACTGGTGCAGGACGCCGCTGCCGCCGGCACTGCCCTGCACGGTGGCAACCTGTCGCGCGTCGAAGTCGACACCCTGCTGGCTTCGACGGGCCCGGTCACGTTCCCGGTGGCCGACGCTCGGCAGCGGCTGTCAGCGGTCGTGCTCGCCCAGCATGCCGGCGCTGCGCCGATGCTGGAGGGCATGCTGGCCGTGCAGCACGCGCGCGACACGCGCATGGCGCAGGTGCTGGCTGAGGCGCCCGCACCGGCCCTGCTGGTCGCCGGACGCTGGCACGTGCTGCGCGGCACCGGCGTGCCCGGCTACCTGCCGCCCGCGACGCCGGTGCTGGTGATCGCGCTGGCCGCACCGGGCGAAACGCTCGACGTTGGCGACGCCGATCTGCTGTGGGTCGCCGGCGATGAGTGAGCGCAGCGGCCACTGGCCGGCCATCGCCATCAGCGTTGGCCTGCATCTGCTGCCGCTGTTGCTGCTCGTGCACTGGGTGGCAACGCCGCCGGCGCTGCCGCCACCGGAGCAGGACATGCGCATCAGCCTGCGCCTGCTTGCACCGGCCGCGCCGCCACAGCCCATCGAGGAGCGCCACGCCGATACGCCGCGCCCGGCGCAGCAGGCCAGTGCGCCGCAGCCCAGCAAGGCACCACCGCCGCCGCCGCCCACTGCCGCGCGTGAAGGCGAACTCGCGGCCAGCGACGCCGGTGGCAGCGGCAAGCAACCACTGCTGGTTGCGCCGCCTGCAGCAAGCACCAACGCCGCGCCGGCAACCGCCTCGGTCGCCGCTGCACCGCCCACGCCCGACGCACCACCGGCCGACCTGCAGGCCGGCGCCGCCAGCGACCAGTGGGAAGCCCGGCTGATGGCGCGGCTGCAGCGCTACCGCTTCTACCCGGCTGCCGCACGCGCGCGACGCCAGCAGGGCACCGCATGGGTACGGGTCAGCCTGGACCGCGAAGGGCGACTGCTCGCATTGCGGCTGGAGCAGTCCAGCGGCCATGCGCTGCTGGATGAAACCGCGCTGCAGACCTTCCGTCGCGCACAACCGCTGCCACCCATTCCCGATGAGATGAACGCACCGCAGGAACTGGTGGTGCCGGTGGAGTACTACCTGCACCAAGCCGGCTAGCAGAACGCAACAGGCCCGCACGTTGCCATGCGGGCCTGCTGATGTTCATCACGGGTGAGCGGCGCGGTCAGCGCGGACCCAGCACCTTCAGCAGGTCGTCGCCCTGCGGCAGGCCGGCACGACGCTCGACACTGCCCTCTGCGTTCTGGAACAGGATGCCCGGCGTACCCTGGAAGCCCATTTCCACCATCAGCACCTGGTTGGCGTCGAGCTTGCCAGCGACATCACGGCTGATGCTCGGCAGCGGCTTGATGCCACCGCGGTCGAACTGGTGCTCGTTCTCCAGCAGCGCGGCACTCGGGTCGCGGGCGGACAGGATGGCCGCAGCCTTGGCCGGGCTGTCTTCACGGATCACGCCGACCATGATGTGACGCAGCTGCACCTTGCCTGCATCCACCCAGGGACGGGCCGCATCCCAGAACTTGTGGCAATACGGGCAATTTGCGTCACTGAAGGTGTAGACGATCCGCGGCGCGTCGGCCTTGCCGTCACGCACCCACGCACTGGCTTCCAGCTTGGACCACAATTTGGCCGACATCGGCGCGGACACCAGCTTCTCCACCGCCTCGGCGGCCACGTCGTTGCCCTCGGCATCGAACAGGCTGCCGACCAGCACATGCTTGCCATCCGAGGTGACATACGCCGCCGCCGGCTGCTGGCCACCGACCACACCAGCAAAGCCGCGCAGGCCGCCCGGCGCATCGAATTCGGAAACGACCTCGAAACCGTGCTTTTCGATGCCCTTCAGGACCGCGGGGCGCTCGCCCTTGCCTGCCGCAGGGGCCGCTGCAGCGGTGCCGGCGGGCGTCTTGGCCGGCGGCGTCTGTGCCTGGCTGCAGGCGGTCATGGCCAGCAGCATCGGCAGGATCAGGACCGCAGGCGCGGTGCGCAGGGAAATCGACAGCATGGGAACTCCAAAAGGAAATGCCCGCGCAGGCTACCGCAGCCTGCGCAGTTTGTGTTCAAGACCGGCCTGGGTCAGTTCACCGAGGTGCAGATCCTGCAGGCGCCCCTGCGCATCGAAGAACAGGGTCGAGGGATAGGCGCGCACGCCCAGCGCGGTGGAGGCCGACGCAGGCTCGTCCAGCAGGACATCGCGCAGTGCAAGCTGCTCTGCGGCCAGGAACTGCTGCACCTCATCCTGGCCTTCGCCCTGGTTGAGGAAGATGAACTGCAGCTCGGGGTGGGCCTGCTGCGCGCGGGCCAGAACCGGCATTTCGCGCCGGCATGGGCCACACCAGCTGGCCCAGAGATTCAGCACAACGGGCTTGCCACGGAATTGATCGAGGTCCAGCGACTGCCCCTGCAGATCCACCACCTGCAACGCCGGCAGGGACAGCGTGTTGGCCTGCCACTGCGACAGACCATAACTGCCCACGCCCCACAGCAGCGCACCGGCGAGTGCACTGCACAGCACCGGAACACGCAGTGAAGGATGGCGACGCAGGCGCCAGACACCCCACCCCAGCGCTGCAGCCAGCACTACCACCACGTGATAGCCGCCATCGGCAATCTGCAACATGCTCCAGGGCGCGTCACGATAGAAGGCGAAGTTGGCGGCAATGAAGGACACGCGGCCGCAGAGCAGGCCGACCAGCAGCATGTCCAGCACCTGGCCCGCGCCCGAAGGCCGCGGCGGCACGGGCTGGCGCGCCGGCCAGAGCCGCGCGATGCCCATTGCAAGCAGCAGACAGATCAGGATCACCACTACCGGCATCGGCACCGGCCCCACACTTGCCATTACATCACCTGCACCACATTCCAGAGTCCTGCATGGTCGGAGCGCCGCGCCCGCGTTGCAAGCGCGGCGTCCTTCCTGGGGTTGTCAGGCCGCGTCCAGCCGCGAGTCCGCAACCGGTACCACCGGCACCGCCCGCGATGCCATCGCCGCCGGTGCCGACAACGCGCGCTCACGCCGCTTGCAGTTCACGTGCCGCCGGTAATTGGCCGGCGTCATGCCGACGATGCGCAGGAACAGGCGACGGAACGCGCTCTGGTCCGCATAGCCCACGCCCCAGGCTACTTCGTCGATGCTGGCGCCCTGCTGCAGCAGGGTCTGCGCCTTGGCCACGCGCAGCCGCTGGCAGTACTCGATGGGGCGCAGCCCGGTGGCTTTCAGGAAGCGCCGCTGCAGCGTCCGCGGCTCAAGACCGGAGACCTCGCAGATGGCCGGCAGCGTCGCCCCGCGTGCGGAGGTGGTGTGCAGCCAGCGCTGGGCCTTGAGCACATCACGGTCGCCGTGGGCGAAGTTGGCACTGAACCGCTCCAGGTCCTGCTGCACGCCCGCCGGTACGACGATGCCCAGCTGCTGTGCGACCGCGCTGGCCACGCCCTGCCCGTGCAGGCGATACAGCAGGCGCAGGCCCAGGTAACGCCATGCCTGCGGACCGGCCACGGTGAGCAGGTCGCCGTCATCCACCAGCGCACGCTCACTGGGGGCCCAGCTGGCGGCCTGGCCCTGCAGGCCCGGATGGCGCCGCAGATCGGGGCCCGACACGGTGCGCCCGGCCAGCAGGCCCGCCCGTGCCAGCACACCGACGCCGTCGGCTGCCGCGGCCAACAGGCTGCCACCGTCGTAATGCGCACGCAGCCAGTCCAGCAGGACTTCCTCCGCGCGCACCGAGACCACCGGGCTGACCTGGCCCGGCAGGGCAATCACGGCGGGAATCGCCGCATCCAGCATTTCGGCACCGGCGATACGGTTCACACCGCGGTTGCTGGCCGGCACGATCCAGCGGGTGACCAGCACGCGGGCACTCGGGCGCCGCTGCTGCTGGGCCAGGCGATTGGCCACGTGGGCCATTTCAGCCAATACCGAAGCTGCGGACGGATCTCCTCCCGGATACTCGACCACGGCAACCTCGACGAAACCTTCGTTGTTCAGTCCCTCCACGCTCCCCTCCTCCATTCGTTCAGGCCGTCGAGCGGCCGGTTCAGGCGAAGGGTAGGAAGTGCCGCAACGGCAGGGCTATGAAGAAAGTTGCAAAGTGCGCTGAATGGGGGATGCCCACAAACCCTTGACTCTTGACCAGACTCCAGGGTTGACAATGGCGGCATCCACCAGGAGTGCGCCATGAATATTGGACAGCTGGCCCGCGAGGCCGGGGTGCCGATCGACACCGTCCGCTACTACGAACGCCAGCAGCTGCTGCCCACCGCGGCGCGCTCTGCCGGCGGCTACCGCATCTTCGGCGAGCAGGACCTGCGCCGGCTTCGGTTCATCCGCCGGGCCAAGGCGCTGGGCTTCAGCCTGGAGGAAATCGCCGAGCTGCTGGCACTGAGCGACCGCCACCAGCAGGACATGGCCAGCGTGCGCGATACGGCACAGGCGCGCCTGCTCGACATCGAGCAGCGGATGGCCGAACTGCAGCGCATGCATGCCGCACTGGCACAGCTGGTGGACGCCTGCCCCGGCCATGGTGCGCTGGAACAGTGCCCCATCCTCGCCGCACTGACCGAGGACAACGCATGAACAGCGGACATTCCCACCACGGCCACGGCCAATCGCCCACCGCAGGCAGCTGCTGTGGCGGCACGACGCAGGTACCTGCAACGGTGAAGGATCCGGTCTGCGGCATGGACGTGGACCCGGCCAGCAGCCGCCACCATGCTGAACACGCTGGAAAGCAATGGCACTTCTGCTCGGCACGCTGCCGCGAGCGATTCATCGCCACCCCCAGCGCCTTCGATGGCAGCACGCCGAAGGCCGCCGGCGGCTGCTGCGGCGGGCACAAGGCAGCAGCCGGCACCGCCACGGTGAAGGACCTGGTCTGCGGCATGGACGTCGACCCGGCCAGCACCGCGCATCACGCCCATCACCAGGGCCAGGACTACCACTTCTGCAGTGGCGGCTGCCGGCAGAAATTCATCGCCGATCCCCAGCGTTACCTCGATCCGTCGTCCTACGTCGCCCCCGAGGTACCCGCGGGCACGCTCTACACCTGCCCGATGGACCCGGAAATCGTGCAGGAAGGCCCCGGCACCTGTCCGATCTGCGGCATGGCGCTGGAACCGATGATGCCCAGCCTGGACGAAGGCGAGAATCCGGAACTGACCGACTTCCGCCGCCGCTTCTGGGTGTCGCTGCCGCTGAGCGTGGCGACCATGGCGCTGGCGATGCTGGCGATGACGCCGCTGCTGCATGCGCTGTCGCCGACGTTGCGGGTGTGGATCGAGGGCGCGCTGGCCACGCCGGTGGTGCTGTGGGCCGGCTGGCCGTTCCTCGAGCGCTGGGCGCAGTCGATCCGCAACCGCAGCCCCAACATGTGGACGCTGATCGGCACCGGCGTCATCGCCGCCTACGGCTACAGCGTGGTGGCTACGGCCGCACCCGGTGTGTTCCCGCCCTCGTTCCAGCAGCACGGCCACGTCGGCGTGTACTTCGAAGCGGCGGCGGTGATCATCTCGCTCACCCTGCTCGGCCAGTTGATGGAGCTGCGTGCGCGGGCCAAGACTTCGGCAGCGATCAAGGCCCTGCTGGGCCTGGCACCGAAGACCGCGCGGCGCATCGACGCCGATGGCAGCGAGCATGACGTCGAACTGGCGCGGGTGAAGGCAGGTGACCGCCTGCGCGTGCGCCCCGGCGAAAAAGTGCCGGTGGACGGCCGCGTGCTGGAAGGCCGTTCGACGCTGGACGAATCGATGCTGACCGGCGAACCCGTGCCCGTGACCAAGCAGGCTGGCGACAGCGTGATCGGCGCGACCCTGAACGGTTCCGGCGCACTGGTGATCGAAGCCGAACGCGTGGGCGATGACAGCATGCTGGCGCAGATCGTGCAGCTGGTGGCGCAGGCGCAGCGTTCGCGCGCGCCGATGCAGCGCATGGCCGACAAGGTGGCGTACTGGTTCGTGCTGGCGGTGCTGGCCGTGGCCGCACTGGCGCTGTTCGGCTGGGGCCTGTTCGGACCGGAGCCGTCATGGACGCATGGCGTGCTGAGCGCGGTGGCGGTACTGATCATCGCCTGCCCGTGTGCGCTGGGGCTGGCCACGCCGATGTCGATCATGGTCGCGACCGGCCGCGCCGCGCAGCATGGCGTGCTGTTCCGCGATGCCGAAGCCATCGAAGCACTCGGCAAGGTCGACACGCTGGTGATCGACAAGACCGGCACGCTCACCGAGGGCCGCCCGGCGTTCGACGCCGTGCATGCCGGCGCGGGTTTCGAAGACACCCGGGTGCTGCAGTGGGCTGCCAGCGTGGACCAGGGCAGCGAGCATCCGCTGGCCGAAGCCATCGTTGCCGAAGCACGCACGCGTGGACTGCCGTTGCTGGCGGTGGAGGATTTCGATTCGATCACCGGCCTGGGCGTGCGTGGCCGCGTCGACGGCCGCGCGATGTGGCTGGGCAACACCGCGCTGATGGCCGGGCAATCGGTGCAGGTGGCCGCCGTGCAGGAACAGGCCGATGCGCTGCGCCGTCGTGGTGCCAGCGTGATGTACCTGGCGGTTGACGGGCAGCTTGCAGGCCTGTTGTCGGTGGCCGATCCGATCAAGTCGACCACCGCCGAAGCCATCGCCGCGCTGCACCGCGACGGGCTGCGCATCATCATGGCCACCGGTGATGGCCTGCTGACCGCGCAGGCCGTTGCGTCCACCCTGGGCCTGGATGAAGTGCATGGCGAGAGCCGTCCCGCCGACAAGGCCGCCCTGGTGCAGCAGCTGCAGGCACAGGGGCGCGTCGTTGCGATGGCCGGCGACGGCATCAACGATGCCCCTGCGCTGGCCAGTGCCAACGTCGGCATCGCCATGGGCACCGGCACCGACGTGGCGATGTCCAGCGCACAGGTCACGCTGGTGAAGGGTGATCTGCGCGGGATCCTGCGTGCGCGCCAGTTGTCGCGCGCGGCCGTGCGCAACATGCGGCAGAACCTCGGCTTCGCCTTCCTCTACAACGGGCTGGGCATTCCGGTCGCGGCCGGCGTGCTGGTGCCATGGGGCATTTCGTTGTCGCCGATGCTCGCTGCGGTGGCGATGAGCCTGAGTTCGGTATCAGTCATCAGCAACGCGTTGCGCCTGCGCGCGCAGCGTCTGCCGGGCGGCTGACGCACGCGTGCAGAAAGACGTGAAGAAAAGTGCAACAAACGCTTGCCAACCCCCGGGGGCACAGCTATTATTTCGCTCCTCAGCGACGTGGGGCCATAGCTCAGCTGGGAGAGCGCCTGCATGGCATGCAGGAGGTCAG
>NZ_JACVTV010000127.1:0-11664 GCF_016624625.1 Stenotrophomonas sp. S41
GATGGGGTCAGAGCCCTTTCCTGCGGAAAGGGATCCGACCCCGGCATGCGGCGGGCTTAGAACTTCCAGCGCAGGTTGGCCGCCACGAAGCGCGGTTCGCCGTAGTTGTTGTAGTCCAGGTTGGCCCAGTAGGTCTTGTCCAGCGCGTTGCGCACGCTCAGCGTCGCCGTCCAGTTGTCGCTGATGCGGTAGTTGGCGTTGAACTGCACCAGCGCATAGGCCGGCTGGTTCACCGTCACCGTGCCGCCCAGCGGGTAGACGATGTTGTAGCCCTGCACCTTGCTCTGCCACTGCACGCCGGCACCGACGCTCAGGCGGTCCAGCACGCCGGGCAGGCGCACCTGGGTGTTCAGCTGCAGCAGGTCCTCGGCCGGGTTCGCGTACAGCAGGTCGGTCGCGGCGCGCGTCACCTTGACGTGAGTGAAGCCGGCATTGACCGTCCAGCCCGGCAGGATCTCGCCGTTGATGTCCATTTCCCAGCCGCGCGCCTTGGTGCCGTTGACACCGATGTAGGCCGAGCTGCCATCGCTGAGCGAACCGTCCGGCACGCTCATGTCACGCACCGCGTAGTTGTCCTGCTTGGCTTCGAACACCGCCGCATTGGCGGTCAGGCGGCCGTCGAACCACTGCGTCTTGATGCCCGCCTCGACGTTGGAACCCTGCACCGGCGCCAGCAGGTTCTCGTTCCTGTCCTTGTAGTTCTGCGGGTTGAAGATCTCGGTGTAGCTGGCGTAGACCGACACGTCCGGGGTGATGTCGTAGACCAGGCCCACGTACGGCGTGACTTCGTCGCTGACCTTGTACGCACCGCTGGTACCGGTGTACGCGCCGCTGGCGTTGTAGGCGCGGGTGCGGGTTTCCCAGCGGCTCAGGCGTGCGCCGGCGATCAGCGCCAGCGGGTCGGCCAGGCGCAGGCGGGTGGCCAGGTACACGCCACTCTGCGTGGTCTTGGCCAGGCGGCGCGCACCGGTACGGGTGTAGGTCACCTCGGAGATGTCGCCGTTCCAGTCGTAGATGTTGGGGATGTAGTAGCAGCGCTCGTTGCCGCAGCGCGCCCAGTCGCTCGGGAAATTCAGCGTGGTGGTGTTGGTGGTGGCTTCCAGGTCCGACCACTGCGTGCCGAGGGTCACGTCGTGCTCCTGGCCCCACAGGCTGAAGGTGCCGGTCAGGTAGGCATCGACGTTGCGGCGGGTGTCTTCGGCATCGCCGGCGGCGGCGCGCAGGAAGATGCCCGAGCCGTCCACCGGGTTCGGGTTGCCGGTGCCGTACAGGCGCACGTTCTGCACGTTGCCGCGGGTGTAGGAAGTGTTGACCTTCAGCAGCCAGTCGTCACCGAAGCGCTGTTCGAGGTTGGCGAACACGGTGCTGGTTTCGCGCTGCCAGTAGCTCCACTTCGGCGACAGGTTGGTCGAGCGCGGCAGGTGGGCGAAGTTGCCCTGGCTGTCGAAGAACGGCACGGTGCCCCAGGTCGAACCCACCGGGTTGTTGTCCTGGGTCTGGTAGCCGACGGTGACCGTGGTGCTGTCGGTCAGGTCGCCTTCCAGCACGGCCATGCCGGCCATCTTGTTTTCCTTGTAGCGGTCGTAATAGAAATCACGATCGGTATAGGCGGCGACCACGCGGCTGCGGAAGCGGCCATCGGCGGTCAGCGGCGCGGTCACGTCCGCCTCCATGCGGCGGTAATCCCAGCTGCCGGCGCTGACCGAGAACGAGGCGTCGAATTCCTTGCCCGGGCGCTTGCGCAGCAGGTTCACCGTGGCCGACGGCACGCCGGCACCGCTGAGCAGGCCGTTGGCACCGCGGATCACTTCCACGCGGTCGTAGAAGGCGGTGTCGTATTCCTGGTTGGTCGAGCCGCTGTAGGTGGGGATGCCGTCGACCTGGAAATCGGTGATGGCGAAACCACGCGCGTAGTACAGCGGGCGCTGGGTGTCATAGAAGGACACGCTGACGCCAGTGACGTTGCGCATCACGTCGTTGATGCTGAACAGCGATTCGTTCTGCAGGCGCTCCAGGCCGATCACCGTCGACGACTGCGGGGTTTCCTGCAGGGTGATCGGCAGGCGGGTGGTGCTCGACGGCGGTGCCGACTGCTCGGCGCGCACGCTCACCCGGTCCAGGGTCTTGGCGTCGGAGGCATCGGCACCGGCATCGGCGGCCGATGCAGCGGGCGCGGCCACGGCCAGGCAGGACAGCAGGGCAGCCGGCAGCAGCGCACGGCGGGGCAGGGAAGAACGGACAGGCAGGGTCATGGAGGGCTCGGGGGACGTTGAGAGGGGGAGGGCAGCAGCCTTCGACCAGCACCCGGCTGCGGCAGCGGGTGGGTTCAGATCCATCTGGGAGGCGTGCGTGCGTCGTGCGGGACGCAAATGTAAATCGTTCTTAACAACATTACAATTCGTGACACGAGGAAATGATGTTTGAACGTTGCTCAGGGGTCAGAGCCCTCCGCCTGCGGCGCAGGGATCCGACCCCGGGGTCAGATCCCTTTGCCCTGGCAAAGGGCTCTGACCCCACCCCCGAAACCCCCAAACGCGAACGGCCACCCGAAGGTGGCCGTCCGTTTATTGCAAAGGGAAAGCAGGCTTACAGCGCCTGCAGCTCCTCGTTGGCGTTGCGCTTTTCCGGCGCAGCCGGGGCAGCGGCCGGGGCCACCGCCGGCGTCGCATCGGCTTCCACCGGCACGTCCAGATACGGCAGGTGCAGGGTCTGGCTGGTCTGCGTGCGGATCTCGTTGGTCAGCGCGGCGCTCTCATTGAGCTTGCGCCCGTACGACGGCACGATCTCGCGCAGGCGGGTTTCCCAGCCGGCCTTCATCTGTTCCGGGAAGGCCTTGGCCATCAGGTCCAGCATGATCGGCGGCGAGGTCGAGGCACCCGGCGAGGCACCCAGCAGGGCGGCCAGGGTGTGGTCCTTGTCGGTAACGATCTCGGTGCCGAACTGCAGCACCGGGCCCTTCAGCGGATCGCGCTTGATGATCTGCACGCGCTGGCCGGCCGTCACCAGCTTCCAGTCAGTGGGCTTGGCGTTGGGGAAGTACTTGACCAGCTCGGCCTGGCGGTCGGCATCATCCAGACGCGCCTGGGCCATCAGGTACTGCACCAGGTCCAGGTTGTCCTTGCCCACCGACAGCATCGGGCCGACGTTGTTGTGGTTGACCGACGAATACAGGTCCCACCACGAGCCGTGCTTGAGGAACTTGGTGCTGTACAGCGCGAACGGTCCGAACAGGATCACCGGCTTGCCGTCCAGCTTGCGCGCATCCAGGTGCGGCACCGACATCGGCGGCGAGCCGGTTTCGGCCATGCCGTAGGCCTTCACGTGGTGGCGCGAGGTCACGTCCGCGCCCTGGAAGGCGAGGAACTGGCCGCCCACCGGGAAGCCGGCGTAATCCTTCGATTCGGGAATGCCGGACATCTGCAGCAGCTTCAGCGCGGCGCCACCGGCACCGATGAACACGAAGCGGGCGTGGGTGGTGGTCTCGGTGCCGGCCTTGAGGTCCTTCACCGTCACGTTCCAGCTCTTGTCGGCGTTCTGCCGCAGCGCGCGCACTTCATGTTCCAGGTGCAGGCCGAAGTTCGGGCTGCGCTGCAGGCCGGCGGTCAGCTGGCGGGTGATCACGCCGAAGTTGACGTCGGTACCGAGCGGCATCCAGGTCGCAGCGACCTTCTGCTTCGGGTCGCGGCCTTCCATCAGCAGCGGTGCCCACTGCTTGATCTGCACCGGATCCTCCGAGTACTGCATGCCGTAGAACAGCGGGTTCTTCACCAGCGCCTGCTGGCGCTTGTGCAGGTAGGCGATGTTGTCATCGCCCCAGACGAAGCTCATGTGCGGGGTCGGGTTGATGAAGTCGCTGGGCTGGCTCAGCCGGCCTTCCTTCACCTGGTGCGACCAGAACTGGCGCGAAACCTCGAACGATTCGGCGATGCCGACCGCGCGCTTGGTCTCGATGCTGCCGTCGGGCAGCTCCGGGGTGTAGTTCAGTTCGGCAAATGCCGAGTGGCCGGTGCCGGCGTTGTTCCAGCCGTCCGAGCTTTCGCCGGCGACGGTGTCCAGGCGCTCGTAGACCTGGATGTTCCAGTCCGGCTGCAGTTCCTGCAGGTAGGTGGCCAGGGTGATGCTCATGATGCCGGCACCGACCAGGACGACGTCGACCGGCTTGTCGTTGCTGGCGGCGGGCACCGAGCGCTGGGTCAGCGGCCAGTACAGGAACAGCGCGGCGGCCAGCAACAGCAGCACGAGCAGGGCGATAAGAGCCTTGCCAAATTTCTTCATGGGAATGACTTGGGCGTGGGGAAGGGGGCAGGATGCGCGCTGGGACAGCAAATGGCGTGAAGAAACAATGCCTTGCAGCAACCTGACGCGATTTTAACCCGATCCGGTCCGGTTTTGATGCAATGCAGCATCCCGCCCCCCGGCGTCACGCGCTCAGACCAGTTCCAGGATCTCGTCGCCGGCCTCGTCCACCTCGCCGGTGGCCTGCCAGCCCAGATGCCGGTAGAAGCCGTGCGAGCGCGAGCGCGGATCGGCCGAGCAGGCCAGAAACAGGCGGCCATGGCCGGCGGCGCGGGCGAGTCCGACCACCTCCTGCAGCAGGCGCTGGCCGATGCCGCGGCCTTCGTAGTCCGGCAGCAGCGCCAGCACCAGCACCTCGCCACTGTCGCGGTCGGCGAAGCCGTAGCCGACCACCGCGCCGTCGTCCTCGGCGATGCGGCCGATGAAATCGCCCTCGGCGATGCCTGCCGCCCAGCTTTCCGCGGTGATGCCCAGTTCGGCCAGCTGCGCGGCGCTGAAGGCGTTCTCGCGGGTACGTCCGCGCAGGTCGATGCAGGCAGCCGCATCAGTGGCAAGGGCGGGGCGGTAGTGGATCGTCATGCAGGTTCCTTCGGTAGCGCCGGGCCATGCCCGGCGGAAGCATTCAATCACTGCCGATGGTGAAGTACTCCGCAGCGAAGTAGCCCACCTGGTACGCCAGCGCCACGCCGGCCAGCGCCACCTGCGCCCGCGCCGTGCGCAGGTTCCAGCCCAGCACGCAGACCACCAGCATCAGCGCCGTGTGCAGCGGATACGCCTCGCCCAGCAGGCGCCAGCGACTCTGCCCCTTGATCGCGGTATCGACAAGATCCAGAAGCGTCAGCGCGGCGATCACGCTGAAGATCCAGCGCCGGCGCTGCATCAGGTAGGCGCCGTAGCTGCCGAAATCGCGCAGGTCATCGGGAAACAGCAGGGCGCATAACAGGAACCACGTGGCGCCGTAAGTGATCACGAACAGATAGATCTCGAAGGTCCACTGGTGCACCTGGACCAGGCGGAATTCCCACCACCAGAACGTCACCAGCGACACCAGCGTCCACGCCACCCAGCACAGGTGCAGGGCCGAACAGCCGCGCCGCTGCGGGTGCTCGATGATCTGCGCCAGCCCCTTCAGCAGCGTGGTGATCGACAGGCCCAGGATGATGCCCATCACCACGCGGATATGCAGGAACACCGGATCGGTCTGCATCGCCCAGCCCCCAGAAGGTCGGTTGCCGCGATGCTGGCACAGAAAAGGGCCCCAATGGGGTCAGAGCCCGTTGCGCAGCAACTGGATCCGACCCCGTGCCGACCAACGGTCGGCACCCACCATCAGCAGAAGCATCATCAGCAGCATGCTCCAACAGCTCGCAGGAAACTGTCGAAGGCGGGGTGGGTCCGGTTGCGGGGGCGTGAGCCGCATGGATGCGGCGACCGAGCTTACATGGACGTACTTGCAGCGTCCCCCGCAACCGGGCCCACCCCGCCAACCCTCAGGAAACCAGCTTTTGACGTTGACGTTGCCGGCCAGCGGCCGGCACTACCGCTTCCGCCGGACCAGCGTGCTCGACGCCTCCAGCACCGCCCGGGTCAGCAGCGCCATCGTCTGCACATCGCCCTTCCAGTGCTGCCAGTACAGCGGCACGTCCTCCCACGCACGCTGCCGCACATACACCAGCCGCCCCGCATCCAGATGGCGCTTCACCAGCGGCAGCGGGTTCATCGTCCAGCCCAGCCCGCCCAGGTTGGCCTGCACGAAGGCCCGGGTGGAGGGGATCCACCACGTCGGCGCCGTGCTCGGCAGCGCATCGCCGGCCATCCGCTGGGCGAAGCGCGACTGCATGTCGTCCTTGCGGTTGAACACCAGCACCGGGGCCTGCGCCAGCGCCTGCGCCGTCACCCCCTTGGCGAAATGGCGCTCGCGGAACTCCGGCGTGCACGTCGCCGCATAGCGGATGCTGCCCAGCGCATGGATCTGGCAGCCCTGCACCGGCTCGTCCAGCGTGGTCACCGCACCCAGCACCGTGCCCTGGCGCAGCAGCTCCACCGTGTGGTCCTGGTCTTCCACGCGCAGGTCCAGGGTGGTGCCGGTGTTCTGCGCGAACTGCTGCGCGGCCTGCGGGAACCAGGTTTCCAGGCTGTCATGGTTCACCGCCACCGGGATGCTCGCCTGCGGCAGGTCCTCGTCGGCCAGGCCCATGCGATGCAGCGCGTCGTGCTCCAGCAGCGCGGTCTGCTCGGCCAGCTGGACCAGCAGCTGGCCCTCGGCGGTGGCCGTGGCCGGGGTGCCGCGCTTGACCAGCAGGCGGCCGATCCGGTCCTCCAGCGCCTTCACCCGCTGCGAGATGGCCGAAGGGGTGACATTGAGCGACTGCGCGGCGCGGTCGAAGCTGCCTTCGCGGATCACCGCGGCCAGGGCCCGCAGCTGGGCATGGTCGATGCGCATCGGATTAAGCTCCGCTAATGTTGGTTTAGTAAGTTTAGCTCCTCTTTTAAATGTTGCGGCGCGACAATGGCGCCCATTCCGGTGCTGTCCGCCTTCGCGAGGCACCGTCCCCCCAAGCAAGACAAGGCAGTGAATCCCATGTTCTCGGTCATCTCCGCCAGCACCGGCCTCGGTGCCTGGTTCTCTGGTGCAGCTACCGGCGTCGGCCTGTTCGCCGTGGTCGGTGCCCAGAGCGCCTTCATCCTGCGCCAGGGCATCCTGCGCAAGCACATCGTGCCAGTGGTCGCCACCTGCGCGGCCATCGATGCGATCTTCATCTTCGCCAGCGTGGCCGGCCTGCGCACGCTCACCTCGGCGCTGCCGTGGCTGACCAGCGCCGTGCTGTGGACCGGCGTGGCCTTCCTCGCCTGGTATGCGATGAAGTCCGCGCGCCGTGCCTTCGCCGGTGGCGGTGGCATGGGCGAGGCCGACAGCGATGACGGCAGCCGCCGTGCGGTGCTGCTGGCCGCGGTCGGCTTCTCGCTCATCAACCCGCATTTCTGGCTGGACATGATGGTGATCGGCTCGATCGCCGAGAACTTCGGCAATGCGCGCATGGCGTTCGCCGCCGGCGTGGTCACCGCCAGCTGTCTGTGGCTGACCGCGCAGGGCCTGGGTGCCCGCCTGCTGGCGCCGCTGTTCACCAAGCCCAGCACCTGGCGCGTGCTGGACGGCACCATCGCCGTCATCCTCAGCATCCTGGCGCTCACGCTGGCCATCCGCGGCGTGCACTGAGCCCTGCACCGAACACCACACTCTCTCCAAGGTCGTGGCTGCGGCGGCATCGGAAACGATGCCGCCGTTCTTTTTTGTCCCTGCAGCCGGTATGTCGCTGGGCACTGGCAGCGCCCCCATCGGCCTGCCTACAATCGGGGGTGCGGACAGGGTGTCCGCTGTATAGGGGGAAGGATGCGCAAGACAATGATGGCCGCGCTGCTGGCGCTGGCCTGTGCCGCGCCGGCTGCGGTCGGTGCCGTGGACCTGGAAAAGTACATCCGCCAGGAGACATTCCAGGACATCAAGATTTCGCCGGGGGGCGACTACTACGCTGCCACCGTGCCGTTGGAAGACAGCACCGCTGTCGTCATCATGCGCACGTCGGACAACACGCCGATGGGCACTTTCCGCCCGCCCCGCAACAACCATGCGACCAACTTCGACTGGGTCAGCAACGAACGCGTGCTGATCGAGCTGTCCGAGAAGTTCGGCTCGCTGGATACGCCGCAGCGCACCGGTGAGCTGTACGCGATCAACGCCAATGGCGGGCGCGGCGAGCTGCTGGTCGGCTACCGCGTGGAAGGCAACGGGCCCGGTACCCGCATCCAGCCGAAGAAGGTGGAGGCGGTGGCCGCCTTCCTCACCGACGAGCTGGCCAATGACGACCGCAACGTGCTGGTCGCGGTGTGGCCGTTCGGCAACGATCCCTTCACCCGCGTGGAGCGGCTGGACGTCACCACGGGTCGCCGCGTGCAGGTCGCGGGCTCGCCGGTGCGCAACGCCAGCTTCACCACCGACAACAAGGGCGACGTGCGTTTCGCCCATGGTTCCGGTACTGACAACGTCAACAAGCTCTACTACCGCCAGCCGAGCAACAACCAGTGGGTGCTGGTCAACGACGAGGCGGTCAACAACCGGATCGAGACGGCCATTGGTTTCGCTGAAGACAACAGCGTGGCCTACCTGCAGGTCCAGCAGCCGAAGGGCCCCGACGCCATCGTCAGCTGGAACCCGGAGACCGGCGAACGGAAGACCCTGCTGGCCGATGACGTGGTCGATCCGTACCGCATCATCTTCCGCAACGGCACGCGCGTGCCGGTGGGTGCGCTGTACCTGGGCGATACCACCCGCAGCCGTTTCTTCGACGAGACCTCGGCCGATGCGCGCCTGTACCACAGCCTGGAAGCGGCCTTCAAACAGCCGGTCTACATCACCTCCAGCACGCGTGACGGCAAGAAGGTGCTGGTGGAAACCTGGACCGGCAACGATCCCGGCTCGTTCTATGTGTTCGATACCGTGGCCAAGTCGGCGCAGCACCTGATCAGCCGCAGCGAGTGGCTGGACGTGGACAAGACCGCGCCGGTGCGCGCTGTGTCGCTGAAGGCCCGCGATGGCCTGCCGCTGCATGGCTTCCTGACCCTGCCGCACGGCAGCGACGGTCGCAACCTGCCGATGGTGGTGCTGCCGCATGGTGGTCCGTACGACATCTTCGATTCCGGCCGCTATGACATGGAATCGCAGATGCTGGCCGATGCTGGCTATGCGGTGCTGCAGGTCAACTACCGTGGCTCGGGCAACTACGGTCGCGCACACACCCAGGCCGGTGCACGGCAGTGGGGCGGCACCATGCAGGACGACGTCACCGATGCGACCCGCTGGGCCGTCGCGCAGGGCATCGCCAACAAGGACCGCATCTGCATCTACGGTGCCAGCTATGGCGCCTACTCGGCGATGATGGGTGCGGCGCGCGAACCGGGCATGTACAAGTGCGCCGCCGGCTACGTGGGCGTGTATGACCTGCCGATGATGTTCACCCGTGGCGACATCCAGAACCGCGGTTCGGGCATGACCTACCTGCGTGACTGGCTGGGCGACCCGGCGAAGCTGGGCACGGTCTCGCCGGTCACCCTTGCCGGGCAGATCAAGGTGCCGGTGTTCCTTGCGGCCGGTGGCGAAGACAAGCGCGCGCCGATCGAGCACACCAAGCGCCTGGAAGCGGCCCTGAAGAAGGCGGGCACGCCGGTGGAAAGCCTGTACTACAGCACCGAAGGCCACGGCTTCTACCGCCCCGAGCACGAACGCGAGTACTACAGCCGCCTGCTGGCGTTCCTGTCCAACAGCCTGGGTGGGGCCAAGGCCAGTGCGGCAGCGCCGAAGGCCAGCGGCAAGGCGCCGTAAGTCCAGCTGCGCGCTTGAGCAGGCCGGGCAGCCAAGGCTGTCCGGCCTGGGAACACCATGAGACCCGCTGCGCTGCGGGTCGGGCTGCCCGCGCTGTGTGACGGCGGGCAGGCCAGGGCGCCCTGAGCGGGCGCCGCTGGGTCGAGGGTCACTTCACCCCGTGCATCATCCGCTTCAGCAGCGGCGCGGCGATGAAGGCCAGTACCGCACAGCCCAGGCCGATCCACATCAGCAGCCAGAACAGGTGCGCGTAGGCGCCTGCTGCCGCCACCATGTCCAGTGATTCGCCTTCGGGCACGTCGATCGCCGCCAGCTTGCCGAACAGCGCGGCCAGCGTTTCGGAAAACGCCGTGGCCAGGAACCAGGTGCCCATCATCAGGCTCATCACCCGCGGCACGGCCAGCTGGGTCACCGCCGACAGGCCGACCGGCGACAGGCACATCTCGCCGCTGGCCAGCAGGAAGTAGGCCAGCACCAGCCACCACACGCTGGCCATTTCACCGGTGGCGCCGACCTGCTGCGCGGCCAGTGCCAGCGGCACGAACGACAGCGCACCGATGACCAGGCCCCAGGCCGACTTCACCGGCTTGCCCGGCTCCCAGCCGCGGCGGTCCATCCAGGTCCACAGCGCGGCGAACGCCGGGGCCAGCAGCACCAGGAACAGGCCGCCCAGATAGGTAAGCGAACCGGCGGTCTGCGGAATCACCAGGCAGTCGCGCACCAGCAGCACCAGCATCAGCGCGACGATGGCAATGAAGAATGCACGCGGCGCGTTCGAGCCCGGGCGACGCTCGGACAGGCGCGCGCTGACCACGAAGCCCAGCGGCGCCAGCAGCAGCGAGATGATCGACCACGGCAGCGGGGTGCCATCGGTGATGACCAGCGCCGGCACGATGTCCTTGGTCAGCAGGCGGTCGGTGAAGGTGACCCACGAGCCGTAGGACTGCTCGTACATCGTGAAGAACACCAGCGCCATGAAGATCAGCACCATCAGCGCGATCATCTGCTGGCGCTGCACCGGGGTGCACTTGCTGCCGGTGAACCAGGCGAACCAGACCAGCACGCCGCCCAGCACCACCAGCATCAGCATCAGCGCCAGGCTGATCTCGCCGCCGAGGGCGAAGGCGCCGTTGCCGGCCGCCCACATCAGCCACGCCACCGGCAGCACGCCGACCACCGCGCACAGGTAGATCAGCCCTTCGCGCGGCAGGCCCAGCACCTTCTGCTTCAGCGCGGCCGGCTGCGGCGGTTCGGCGTGGCCCTGCAGGTACTTCTGGCCCCAGAGGAACATCGCCAGGCCGGCGAGCATGCCGATGCCGGCGGCGCCGAAGCCGTACTTCCAGCCATAGGCCTCGCCGAGGAAGCCGCAGACCAGCGAGGAGAACAGCGCGCCAAGGTTGATGCCGGCGTAGAACAGCGAGAAGCCCGAATCGCGGCGCGGGTCGTCCTGCGGGTAGAGCTTGCCGACGATGGTGGAGATGTTCGGCTTGAGGAAGCCGACGCCCATAATGATCAGCGCCAGCGACAGGTAGGTCACCGCCAGGGCCGAGGTATCGCGCACCACTTCACCGTTGACCCGGTACGCAGCGTGGCCCTCGAAGGCCATGCCGAGGTGGCCAAGCACCAGCAGGATGCCGCCGAACAGCACCGCCCGGCGCATGCCCAGCCAGCGGTCGGCCAGCATGCCGCCGAACACCGGGATGCAGTAGACCAGGCCGCCGTAGGCGCCCAGCAGGTCCAGGCCGGCCTTGTCGCCGAACAGGTGGTACTTGGTGAGATACAGCAGCAGCAGCGCCTTCATCCCGTAGAAGGAGAAGCGCTCCCACATTTCGGTGAAGAAGCAGACGTAGACGCCTTTCGGGTGGCCGAGGAAGTCGTCGGAAGCGATCGCGGTGGAATTCATCGGCGGATTATAGGCGCGTGCCGCAGGCACGCGCCGGGTAGCGGCGGGGCCGGGCCGGGGGCCCCCGTTGATCCACGCCAGGGGGGGG
>NZ_JACVTV010000128.1:0-11646 GCF_016624625.1 Stenotrophomonas sp. S41
ACGGCAAGCTGTCGCGCCGTGATCCGGAGGAAATGCTGGCCGGTGCCCGCGCCGAGGGGTGGGCAGGAACTGCGCGGACGGGTAATGTTCAGCCCCTGCCGGTCGTCACTGCCTACACTATCGCCGTGCCCTTTCTTCCATCGCCAATGAAATCCACCGCGTTGCTGACCCTGGCCTGCCTGTCGGCGGCGCCGGTCGTGGTCCAGGCCCAGGAGGCCGAACCCCGCAACCGCGTGGTGATCGTGGAGAACGTGAAGTTCGACTACGCCCAGGTGCTGAACGTCGAGCCGGTGTTCCAGACCCTGCGCGCGACCCGGACCGAGGAGCACTGCGAGCCGATCTCGACCCGCACCCTGGCCCCGGTCAACGTGACCGGCGAGGAGCCGGTGGAAGACAAGGGCCGGATCGGCCGCTTCTGGGACTCGGTCCGCTCGATGTTCAAGCGCAGCGACGAGGAGGCCGCCCAGGAGGTGGCCGCCGAGAATCCGACCCCGGCCCCGGCCAACAACGGCCCCATGCTGACCCGCGACTGCAAGATCGTGCCGGTCGGGCGTGAGTTCCGCCGGCCCATCGCCTATGACGTGGACTACGTCTACAAGGGCACCAAGTACCGCTCGCGGCTGCCTGAAGACCCGGGCAACCGGCTGAAGATCCGGGTGTCGATCACCCCGTGGGTGGGCCCGGAACAGGCCACCGCCGGTACCCCCTGATCTGCCTGGCCGCAGGGTCTTGCGCCGACCCCGCCCCCATGCAAAGATAATCGACCATGAAGCTCACCGACTTCCAGCACGACAGCAGCGCCGCCCGCCAGGCCACTGGCATGACGTCGCGTGCCCGTCGACCGGAACCCCACATCCTCGCTGGGTAACCGGAGCTTTCTGCTGTTCGTCCGATGAAAACCCAGCCTCCCGGCTGGGTTTTTTCGTTTCCGCGCTTCAAAAGTGCATGTTCCGAAAGCTTCATCTGCAACTTTTTCGCTCCACCCTGTTTGCCTGTTCTCCCTTCCACCGCGCCGAGCCACCGGCGCCGCCACGCAAGGAAAGATGATGTCCCCCAAGCACTTCCTGAACACCCAGGACTGGAGCCGCAGCGATCTTGACGCGCTGCTGACCCAGGCCGCGCTGTTCAAGCGCAACAAGCTCGGCGACCAGCTCAAGGGCAAGTCGATCGCGCTGGTGTTCTTCAACCCGTCCATGCGCACCCGCACCAGCTTCGAACTGGGCGCGTTCCAGCTCGGCGCCCACGCGGTGGTGCTGCAGCCGGGCAAGGATGCGTGGCCGATCGAGTTCAACCTCGGCACGGTGATGGACGGCGACACGGAAGAGCACATCGCGGAAGTAGCCAAGGTGCTGGGCCGCTACTGCGACATCATCGCCGTGCGTGCGTTCCCCAAGTTCCAGGACTGGGCCTACGACCGCCAGGACATCGTCCTCAACAGCTTTGCCAAGTACTCGCCGGTGCCGGTCATCAACATGGAGACCATCACCCACCCGTGCCAGGAACTGGCCCACGTGATGGCGCTGCAGGAACACTTCGGCACCCAGGACCTGCGCGGCAAGAAGTACGTGCTGACCTGGACCTACCACCCCAAGCCGCTGAACACCGCCGTGGCCAACTCGGCGCTGACCATCGCCACCCGCATGGGCATGGACGTGACCCTGCTGTGCCCGACCGCCGACTACATCCTCGACGACCGCTACATGGGCTGGGCCGAGCAGAACGTCGCCGAGAGCGGCGGTTCGCTGAAGATCAGCCATGACATCGACAGCGCCTACGCCGGTGCCGACGTGGTCTACGCCAAGAGCTGGGGCGCGCTGCCGTTCTTCGGCAACTGGGAGCCGGAAAAGCCGATCCGCGACCAGTTCAAGCACTTCATCGTCGACGAACGCAAGATGGCGCTGACCAACAACGGTGTGTTCAGCCACTGCCTGCCGCTGCGCCGCAACGTCAAGGCCACCGACGGCGTGATGGATTCGCCGCAGTGCATCGCCATCAACGAAGCCGAGAACCGACTGCACGTGCAGAAGGCGATCATGGCGGCGGTTGCCGGGCGCTGATTCAAACAAGGGTAGAGCCGACCGTTGGTCGGCTGCTCCCCCCGCGGCGCATTCAACATTCCAGCCGACCAACGGTCGGCTCTACCGAATTCCCATCCCCCCAAGTGGACCTGATTCCCATGAGCAACAAAGACGTCGTTCTCGCCTTCTCCGGCGGCCTGGATACCAGCTTCTGCGTGCCCTACCTGCAGGAGCGCGGCTACAACGTGCACACCGTGTTCGCCGATACCGGCGGCGTGGATGATGAGGAGCGCGATTTCATCGAAAAGCGTGCCGCCGAGCTGGGCGTTGCCAGCCACCAGACCGTCAACGGTGGCCCGGCCATCTGGGAAGGCTTCGTCAAGCCGTTCGTGTGGGCCGGCGAAGGCTACCAGGGCCAGTACCCGCTGCTGGTCTCCGACCGCTACCTGATCGTCGATGCCGCGCTGAAGCGTGCCGCCGAACTGGGCACCAACATCATCGCCCACGGCTGCACCGGCATGGGCAACGACCAGGTCCGTTTCGATCTGGCCGTGAAGGCCCTGGGTGACTACCAGATCATCGCGCCGATCCGCGAGATCCAGAAGGAACACACCCAGACCCGCGCCTACGAGCAGAAGTACCTGGAAGAGCGCGGCTTCGGCGTGCGCGCCAAGCAGCAGGCCTACACCATCAACGAGAACCTGCTGGGCCTGACCATGTCCGGCGGCGAGATCGACCGTTGGGAAGCCCCGGGCGAGGGTGCCCGCGGCTGGTGCGCACCGCGCAGCGAGTGGCCGGAACAGGCCCTGACCGTGACCCTGAAGTTCGTCGAAGGCGAAGCCGTCGAACTGGACGGCAAGGCGCTGCCGGGCGACCAGATCCTGGCCCAGCTCAACAAGCTGTTCGCCCCGTACGGCGTCGGCCGTGGCGTCTACACCGGTGACACCGTGATCGGCCTGAAGGGCCGCATCGTGTTCGAGGCCCCGGGTCTGGTCTCGCTGCTGGCCGCGCACCGCGCGCTGGAAGATGCCGTGCTGACCAAGCAGCAGAACCGCTTCAAGCCGGACGTGGCACGCAAGTGGGTGGAGCTGGTGTACGAAGGCTTCTACCACGACCCGCTGAAGACCGACATCGAGGCCTTCCTGAAGTCCTCGCAGGCCAAGGTCAACGGTGAAGTGGTGCTGGAAACCCGTGGTGGCCGCGTCGACGCGGTGGCCGTGAAGTCGCCGCACCTGCTCAACACCAAGGGTGCCACCTACGCGCAGTCGGCCGACTGGGGTGTGGAAGAGGCTGAGGGCTTCATCAAGCTGTTCGGCATGAGCTCGACCTTGTACGCGCAGGTCAATCGCTGAGCGATTGACCACGCATTCCGCCTCAACCCCGCGCCGTTGGCGCGCCCCCTTCAACAAGAAGGGGGCTCTCCACCAGACGCATTACGGTAGCGCCGGGCCATGCCCGGCGGAATCCCACAGGATTGTTGATTCATGCTTGAACAGACGCTCGATCACCTGCAGGCCCTGGTGTCCTTCGACACCCGCAACCCGCCGCGTGCGATCACCACCGGTGGCATCTTCGATTACCTGCGCGCGAACCTGCCCGGGTTCAACGTCGAGGTGATCGACCACGGTGCCGGTGCGGTCAGCCTGTACGCCGTGCGCGGTACGCCGAAGTACCTGTTCAACGTGCACCTGGATACCGTGCCGGACTCGCCGCACTGGAGTGCCGACCCGCACGTGATGCGCCGCCTGGATGACCGCGTGGTCGGCCTCGGCGTGTGTGACATCAAGGGCGCGGCCGCTGCGCTGGTGGCCGCGGCCAACGCCAGCGATGGCGACGCCGCGTTCCTGTTCTCCAGCGACGAGGAAGCCAACGACCCGCGCTGCATCGCCGCGTTCCTGGCCCGTGGCCTGCCGTACGAAGCAGTGCTGGTGGCCGAGCCGACCATGAGCGAGGCCGTGCTGGCCCACCGTGGCATCAGCTCGGTGCTGATGCAGTTCGCCGGCCGCGCCGGCCATGCCTCGGGCAAGCAGGATGCGGCGGCCAGTGCATTGCACCAGGCCATGCGCTGGGGCAACCGCGCGCTGGATCATGTGGAATCGCTGGCCTCGGCGCGTTTCGGCGGCCTCACCGGCCTGCGCTTCAACATCGGTCGCGTCGAGGGGGGCATCAAGGCCAACATGATCGCCCCGGCCGCGGAAGTGCGTTTCGGCTTCCGCCCGTTGCCGTCGATGGACATCGATGCGCTGCTGGCCACCTTCGCCGGTTTTGCCGAACCGGACGCTGCGCTGTTCACCGAAACCTTCCGTGGCCCCAGCCTGCCGGCCGGTGACATCGCCGAAGCCGAAAACCGCCGCCTGCTGGCGCGCGACGTGGCCGATGCGCTGGAGCTGCCGATCGGCAACGCGGTGGACTTCTGGACCGAGGCCTCGCTGTTCTCGGCCGGTGGCTACACCACGATGGTGTTCGGCCCGGGCGACATCGCCCAGGCGCACACCGCCGATGAGTTCGTGACGCTGGACCAGCTGCAGCGCTACACCGACGCCGTGCATCGCATCATCGCCGCCGGCGCCTGATACCTACCTTCTGACGAAACCGAAATGTCTCCTGCCCTCCAGCCCCACCGCCAGACCCGCCAGACCATCGTGCGCCTGCTTTCCAGCATGGCCAGCGCGAAGGAGATCAGCCAGTACCTCAAGCGTTTCTCGCAGCTGGACGCCAAGCGCTTCGCCGTGGTCAAGGTCGGCGGCGCGGTGCTGCGCGATGATCTTGAAGCGCTGACCTCCTCGCTGTCGTTCCTGCAGGAAGTCGGCCTGACCCCGATCGTGCTGCACGGCGCCGGCCCGCAGCTGGATGCCGAACTGTCGGCCGCCGGCATCGAGAAGCAGACCGTCAACGGCCTGCGGGTGACCTCGCCGGAAGCGCTGGCGATCGTGCGCCGCGTGTTCCAGCAGTCCAACCTGCGCCTGGTCGAGGCCCTGCAGCAGAATGGTGCGCGCGCCACCTCCATCACCGGCGGCGTGTTCGAAGCCGAATACCTGGACGTGGATACCTACGGCCTGGTCGGTGAAGTGAAGCGGGTCAACCTGGCCCCGATCGAGGCCAGCCTGCGTGCCGGTTCGATCCCGGTCATCACCAGCCTGGGCGAGACCGCCGGCGGCCAGATCCTCAACGTCAACGCCGATTTCGCCGCCAACGAGCTGGTGCAGGAACTGCAGCCGTACAAGATCATCTTCCTTACCGGCACCGGCGGCCTGCTGGACGAGTCGGGCAGCGTGATCGATTCGATCAACCTGTCCACCGAATACGACCACCTGATCGCGCAGCCGTGGATCCACGGCGGCATGAAGGTGAAGATCGAGCAGATCAAGGATCTGCTGGACCGCCTGCCGCTGGAATCGTCGGTGTCGATCACCCGCCCCGCCGACCTGGCCAAGGAACTGTTCACCCACAAGGGCTCGGGCACGCTGGTGCGCAAGGGTGAGAAAGTGCTGCGCGCCACAGGCTGGGACGAACTGGACCTGCCGCGCCTGAAGGGCCTGATCGAATCCAGCTTCGGCCGCACCCTGGTGCCGGATTATTTCGAGAAGACCAAGCTGCTGCGCGCCTACGTCAGCGAGAACTACCGCACCGCGGTCATCCTCACCGACGAAGCCGAAGGCGTGTACCTGGACAAGTTCGCCGTGCTCGACGACGCGCAGGGTGAAGGCCTGGGCCGTGCGGTCTGGAACGTGATGCTGGAAGAAACCCCGCAGCTGTTCTGGCGCTCGCGCAACGGCAACCCGATCAACCACTTCTACTACGCCGAATCCGATGGCTGCTACAAGCAGAACACCTGGAAGGTGTTCTGGTTCGGCGCCGATGGCATCGACCGCATCAGGACCTACGTCGACCACTGCGCCGCGCGCCCGCCGAGCCTGAAGGACTGAGCGCGATGAACCACGCCGATGCCTGGTCCACCGTACCCACCCTGCGCGGCCAGCACGTGATGCTGGAGCCGCTGCAGGTTGAGCATGTGCCCGGCCTGGCCGCGGCGCTGCAAGGCAGCGGCCTGGACCAGCTCTGGTACACCCAGGTGCCGTCGCCGGAGCGGGCAGGGCACTACGTGCAGGCCGCGCTGGACGTGCAGGCCGAAGGCAAGGTGCTGCCGTTCGTGATCCGCGATGCGGCCGGCGTGATCGTCGGCAGCACGCGGTTCTATGCGCTGGAACCGGGCGTGCCGCGGCTCAGCCTCGGCTACACCTGGTACGCCCCGCGCGTGCAGCGCACCGGGGTCAACACCGAGGCCAAGCTGCTGTTGCTGCAGCACGCCTTCGAGACCCTGGGCTGCATCAGCGTGGTGCTGGAAACCAGCTGGTTCAACCACACCTCGCGCGCTGCCATCGCCCGCCTCGGCGCCAAGCAGGACGGCGTGCTGCGCAACTACACCCGCCATGCCGACGGCACGCCGCGCGACACCGTCATCTTTTCCATCATCGACGCGGAATGGCAGGGCGTGAAGCGCCACCTGCAGCACCGCCTGGACCATCACGCATGAACGATTCGACTTACACCCTGGGCATCGTCGGTGCCCGCGGCCACACCGGCGCAGAGCTGATCAAGCTGGTTGCCGCGCACCCGCGCCTGCAGTTTGCCTTCGTGTCCTCGCGCGAACTGGCCGGCAAGCCCCTGGCCGACCATCACCCGGAATACACCGGTGAGCTGCACTACGAAAACCTGGACGCCGATGCGGTAGCCGCCAAGGGCGTGGACGCGGTGATCCTGGCCCTGCCCAATGGCCTGGCCGCACCGTTCGTGGCCGCCATCCAGGCCGCCAAGCCGGAGACCGTGATCGTTGATCTGTCGGCTGATTACCGCTTCGACGGCCAGTGGTACTACGGCCTGCCGGAACTGACCCGCGGCCGCTACCAGGGCCAGAAGCACATCAGCAACCCGGGCTGCTACGCCACCGCGATGCAGCTGGCGATCCACCCGCTGCTGGACCTGCTGGCCGGCCCGCCGCAGTGCTTCGGCGTCTCCGGTTACTCCGGCGCCGGCACCTCGCCCTCGGACAAGAACAATCCCGAGCTGCTGGCCGACAACCTGATGCCGTATTCGCTGACCAACCACATGCACGAGCGCGAAGTCTCCGCGCAGCTGGGCGTGCCGGTCGAGTTCATGCCGCACGTGGCCCCGCACTTCCGTGGCATCACCCTCACCGCCAACCTGTGGTTGAACCGCGCGCAGACCCGCGAGCAGATCGTCGAGCGCTTCCAGCAGGCCTACGCCGGTGAGCCGCTGGTGGAGATCGTGGACGAGGCGCCGTGGGTCAGCCACATCGCCGGCCGCCATGGCGCGCAGGTCGGTGGCTTCACCCTGGCCCCGGGCAACAAGCGGGTGGTGGTGGTGGCGACCCTGGACAACCTGCTCAAGGGCGCGGCCACCCAGGCCATGCAGAACCTCAACCTCGCGCTGGGCATCGACGAACTGACGTCGATCCCGCACTGACACCGCTTAGTTACCGCATTCCCGGAGCCCCCCATGGCAGACCTTCTTTGGCAGAAGCCCGGCGTCGCCGTCGACGCCCAGATCCAGACCTTCCTCGCCGGCGATGACGTGATCCTTGATCGCGAATTCTTCCTGCACGACATCGCCGCCAGCGCCGCGCATGCCCAGGGACTGCAGCACATCGGCATCCTCAGCGCCGACGAGCTGGAAGGCCTGCTGCGCGAACTGGAAGTGCTGGCGCAGGACTTCCGCGCAGGCCGTTTCGTGCTTGATACGCAGTACGAGGATGGCCACTCGGCCATCGAAGCGCGCCTGACCGAGCGCCTGGGCGATGCCGGCCGCAAGATCCACACCGGCCGCAGCCGCAACGACCAGATCCTGGTCGCCACCCGCCTGTGGCTGAAGGAAAAGCTGCAGCGCGTGGCCCAGATCAGCGCCGAAGTGGCCAAGGTCGCGCTGGATCGCGCGCAGGCCGAGAAGGACCTGCCGCTTCCCGGCTATACCCACATCCAGCGCGCCGTGGTGTCCTCGGCGGGCATGTGGTGGGCCGGCTGGGCCGAGGCCTTCATCGACAACGCCGTGCGTGCGCGTGATACCCATGCGCTGGTCGACGCCAATCCGCTGGGCACCGCCGCCGGTTACGGCGTGAACCTGCCGCTGGACCGCGAACACACCACCGCCGCGCTGGGCTTTGCGCGCATGCAGATCTCGCCGATCTACGCGCAGCTGTCGCGCGGCAAGTTCGAGCTGGCCGCACTGGAAGCGCTGGGTGGCGCGACCCTGGACCTGCGCCGCATCGCCTGGGATCTTTCGCTGTTCACCAGCGCCGAATTCGGCTTCGTCGCACTGCCGGCGCAGTACACCACCGGCAGTTCGATCATGCCGAACAAGCGCAACCCGGACGTGATCGAACTGATGCGCGCCACCCACGCCAGCGTCGCCGCTGCGCGTACCGAGATCGAGCAGCTGCTGTCGCTGCCGTCGGGTTACCACCGCGACCTGCAGTCGTCCAAGGGCGCCATCTTCCACGGCTTCGGCCGCGGCCTCGCTGCGCTGGAACTGCTGCCGGCGCTGCTGGCAAACCTGGAATGGCGCGACGACAAGCTGCGTTCGGCGATCGATTCGGGCATGTATGCCACCGACGTGGCGGTGGAAGCCGCCGTGGCCGGCGTGCCGTTCCGCGAGGCCTACAAGGCTGCGGCCGCCGGTGCCGACAGTGCAGGGCAGGGCCGCACGCCGGAAGGCAGCCTGGCCGCGCGCGTGTCGCCGGGCTCGGCTGCCGACCTGCGCCTGGACGAGCTGCGCACGCGCTGGCAGGCGCTGGCCTGATGGCGGGCACCGTCTACCTGGTGCTGGCCATGCGCCGGCCCGACTTCAACGCCGCCGCCGTGCAGCCGCACCTGGATTTCCTCGATGCACTGCGCGAACGCGGCCAGCTGCAGCTGACCGGTGGCTTCAGCGATGGCACCGGCGGCGCCTACCTGCTGTGCAACGTAGGCAGCCTGGCCGACGCCCAGGCCATCGTCGCCACCGATCCGCTGGTGACGATGCAGGCCTCGCACCTGACCGTGCACGAATGGAACACCCGCTGAGGCGCACCTGATGACCCTGCACGCCACCCACGTCGCCTCGCCGTTCCCCGAACAAGCGCTGCCGCCGTGGCGGCGTGCCGTGCTCAAGGTCGGCAGCAGCCTGCTGGCCGCCGATGGCGGTGGCCTGTCGCCGCGCCATGCGCTGGGCCTGGCCCAGTTCGTCTCGGCCAATGTGCTGGCCGGGCGCGAGGTGGTCATCGTCTCGTCCGGCGCGGTCGCCGCCGGCCGTGCCATCCTGCCGCGTGCCGATGAGCCGGGCGCGGCGATGGCCGCGCGTCAGGCACTGGCCGCACTCGGCCAGGCCCAGCTGATCGGGCTCTGGCAGCGCTTCTTCGAATGCCCGGTTGCCCAGGTACTGTTGACCCACGACGACCTGCGCAACCGCCGCCGCTACCTCAATGCACGCGCCACGCTGACCGAGCTGCTGCGCCTGGGAGCGTTGCCGGTGGTCAACGAGAACGACACCGTATCGGTGGATGAACTCAAGCTGGGCGACAACGATAATCTCGCCGCCACCGTGGCCGCGCTGGTCGATGCCGATGCGCTGTTCATCGCCACCGACATCGACGGCCTGTACAGCGCCGACCCGCGCACCGTCTCCGATGCGCGCCCGCTGCATGACGTGCCCGAGCTGGATGACGCGGTGCTGGCGATGGCCGGCGGTGCCGGTTCGCGCGCCGGCACCGGCGGCATGCGCACCAAGCTGGAAGCCGCGGCCAAGGCCGGCCGGCTCGGCATCGAAACCTATCTGTTCAACGGCCGCAGCGGCGACGTGGTGCGCGCGCTGGCGCAGGATCGCCTGTTCGGCACCCGCATCCACGCCGCGCGCAGCCGCGAGGCAGCACGCAAGCACTGGCTGCGTCACGCACCGCTGGCCGAAGGCGCGATCCTGATCGATGCCGGCGCGGCGCAGGCGATGCGCGAGAAGGGCGCCTCGCTGCTGCCCGGCGGCATCACCGGTGCCGACGGCGATTTCCGCCGCGGCGACATGGTGCAGGTGTGCTGGAACGCGCCACAGGGACGCCTCTGCGTCGCCCGTGGCGTCAGCCAGTACGCCGCCGATGACGTGCGCCGCATCGCCGGCCGCCATTCGCGCGACATCCAGGCCGTGCTCGGCTACAACTACGGCGGTACCGTCGTCCATCGCGACGATCTGGTGCTGCCATGACCGGACTGCAGGACACCCCCATGAGTGAGATCGAAGCGCAGGCACGTGGCTGCCGTGACGCGGCCCAGGTGGTCGCTGGCCTGGACAGCGCCGCACGCGGCAAGCTGCTGCAGGCCATGGCCCAGGCGCTGGAAATGAACGCCGGGCTGATCCTGGCCGGCAATGCCCGTGACCTCGCCGCTGCACGCGAGAAGGGCGTCGGCAGTGCGATGCTCGACCGCCTGGCACTGGATCCGGCGCGCCTGTTCGCGATGGCCGAGGCCGTGCGCGAGGTGGCCGCGCTGCCGGACCCGGTGGGGCAGGTGACCCGCGACGACGTGCGCCCCAACGGCATCCGCGTGCAGAAGGTGCGCGTGCCGCTGGGCGTGATCGCGATGATCTACGAAGCGCGCCCGAACGTGACCGCCGAAGCCGCCGCGTTGTGCCTGAAGGCCGGCAACGGCGTGATCCTGCGCGGTGGCTCGGAGGCGATCCATTCCAACACCGCCATCGCCCAGGCACTGGCCGCGGCGATGCAGGCCAACGGCGTGCCGCCGGCCGCGGTGACCGTGCTGACCGACCTGCGTCGCGAGGCCATGCTGGAGCTGCTGCAGCTGCACGAGCTTATCGACCTGGCCATTCCGCGTGGTGGCGAAGGGCTGATCCGTTTCGTGGCCGAGCACGCGCGCGTACCGGTCATCAAGCACTACAAGGGCGTCTGCCACCTGTTCGTGGATGCCAGTGCCGACCTGGACAAGGCCGTTGCCCTGCTGGTGGATGGCAAGTGCAGCCGCCCGGCGGCCTGCAATTCGCTGGAAACGCTGCTGGTGCACCGCGACGTTGCCGAGGTGTTCCTGCCACGCGCGGCGCAGGCGCTGGGCGAACGTGGCGTGCAGCTGCGTGCCGACGAACGCGCGCAGCCGCTGCTGCCGGGCAGCACGGCTGCCACCGATGAGGATTACGCGGCCGAGTTCCTCGACCTGGTGCTGGCAGTGCGCGTGGTCGACGATCTCGACGCCGCCATCGCGCATATCCGCACCTACACTTCCGACCACACCGAGGTGATCGCCACCGAAGACACGGCCAATGCCGAGCGCTTCGTCAACGCACTGCGCTCGGCGGTGGTGATGGTCAACGCCTCCTCGCGCTTCTCCGATGGTGGCCAGCTGGGGTTGGGCAGCGAGATCGGCATTTCCACCACGCGGCTGCATGCGTATGGGCCGATGGGCCTGGAAGCGCTGACGGTCGAACGTTTCGTGGTGCGCGGCGAAGGGCAGACCCGGTAGGGGTTTGTCTTGCAGGGCTTGCAGCCCTGCACCTGCTTTGAATCAACGTCAACGTCAAACGCGTGCATTCCGTGGGTTGGCGTGGTGGGTCCGGTTGAGGGGGACGCCGTAAATACGTC
>NZ_JACVTV010000129.1:0-11511 GCF_016624625.1 Stenotrophomonas sp. S41
GTCCCGGCGGTTTAACCCGGGGCCCGGGCCGGGCCCCCCCCCCCCCCGGCGGGCCTGGGCCGGCCGCTACCTGGAGGGTGCGGAATCGGTAGCGCCGGGCCATGCCCGGCGAGCGCAGCGGCGCCCCAGTGGCCTCAGAGCCGGCTGAACGCCCAGCTCTGCATGCGCCCATCGCGGTACGGCATCACCCCGTGGAACGGCCGCGGGTCGGCATCGAACACCAGCGGCAGGAAGTTGCGGTCACCCTCCCACATCGGCAGCGTGTCCAGCTTGTCCACGTCCACCCACTCCAGGGTGCCCTCGTGGTTGCCGCCGTGCGGGCTGCCTTCGAAGCTGTCGATGACGAACACGAAACCGAACCAGTCCTCGCCATGCTTGCCGAAGCCCGGCCAGCTGATGGTGCCGCGCAGGCGCATGGCCGTGCAGTCGATGCCGGCTTCCTCGGCGATCTCGCGGCGCATGCCGGCGGCCACGTCCTCGGTCGGTTCAACCTTGCCGCCCAGGCCGTTGTACTTGCCCAGGTGGTGGTCACCGGGGCGGGTGTTGCGGTGGATCATCAGCACCTGGCGACGATCGGGCGAGAGCACATAGCCCAGGGTGGCGACGATCGGGGTATACGGCATGGGCGTGCATCCAGCGGCAGGTCAGCCCCGGATTATGGCCGATCAGCGCACCAGCGACAGGCGGCGCTCGGCCGGCAGCGCGACGCTGCCCTCTGGGTCGCGGCGCAGGGTGGCCACGCCGTGGCCGCGCTCGGCCAGGTATTCCAGCCACTTGCCGAGGAAGGTGTTCATCCGCATGCGGTGGCTGATCAGCTCGGCCGGCGGCGGGTACAGGCCCATCGTGTCCTGCCAGCGGCGGCCCACGTAGCAGTGGGTGGTTTCCGCCTGGCGGGCGTCACGGTACAGGCGCACATAGGCCGAGGGGTCCGGCTCACCGGTCACCGGGTCGGCCAGGTCGTAGGTCAGGCGCAGCTCCACCGTGTAGCGGTGGCATTCGATGACGTCCAGGCGCACGTCCAGTCCGTCGCCGACCGAGGAGACGTAGCTGCCGGCGGTCAGTTCGGCCGGGGCGAACAGGCGCACCAGATGCCGGTAATTCTCGGCATACAGGCCCATCAGCCAGCTGAGCCGGCTCAGGCGGGGAATGCGTTCGGTGCGGGGCGAGGCGTGGGCCATGGGTCGATCCTACACGTTGGCCATACAACGTGGGGGCTGCATGGGCCCGGCCAAAGGGGGGGGCGTTCAACCGCCGCCAACCCGCAGACGGCCCTCACGCCAGTAGAGCCGAGCCCACGCTCGGCTGCTCTCCGGTCAGCCCCCCCGGTGGCCCAGCCGAGCGTGGGCTCGGCTCTACAGGGGGCAGCTCCGGTCAGTACATCTCGCGCTGCAGCCCCAGCGTGCCCAGCACTTTGCTGGAAATCTCCTCGATCGAGGTGTGGGTGGTGCTCAGCGTCGGGATCCGTTCCATCTGGAACATCACCTCGGCCGCGGCCACCTCGCGCTTGCAGGTGTCCAGGTTGGCGTAGCGCGAGTTCGGCCGGCGCTCCTGGCGGATCTGCTGCAGGCGGTCCGGATCGATGGTCAGGCCGAATAGTTTCCGACGATAGTTTCTCAACCGCGGTGGCAGGCGGTCGCTCTCCAGATCCTCGTCGGTCAGCGGGTAATTGGCCGCGCGCACCCCGTAGTGCAGGGCCAGGTAGATGCAGGTGGGCGTCTTGCCGGCGCGCGACACCGCCACCAGGATCACGTCCGCATCGTCGTAATTCACCGCGATGCCGTCATCGTGGGTCAGGGCGAAGTTCATCGCGTTGATGCGGCGGTGGTAGGTCTCGAAGTCCACCATGCCGTGGGCCTGGCCGACCCGGGCCAAGCGCGGGCTGGACAGTTCGCGCTCCAGCGGCTCGATGAACGGGGCGAACACGTCCAGCATCAGGGCCCCGCTTTCGGCCAGGATCAGGCTCAGGCTCTGGTCCACGCAGGAGTTCACCACGATGGGCCGGACCTGGTAGCGCTCCCCCGCTGCCTGGATCCGGGTACAGGCTTCCCGGGCTTTTTCGGGGTCGTCGATGAACGACATTCGATCAGTGATGAAGCTGAACCCGGTGAACTGCGTGAGCAGGCTATGCCCAATGGTTTCAGCGGTGATACCGGTTCCATCGGAAACGTAGAACACCGGACGGATGGTCGACATAGGCGGTTTTCACCCCTCTGAAGCTGAAAATGGTTGCAGCACAAGCTTGTGCCGACGGTACTGCGACCGGCATCATATCGGCTTCTTCCTACGGACGCGGCCATTCAGCCCGCCTCGGGCGATGGCCAAACGGAGCATCGCGCTTGAACGAGAATATCCTGTGGTTGCACGAACTGCGTCTGGGCGATCTGGCCCGCGTAGGCGGCAAGAATTCGTCGCTGGGCGAAATGATCGGCAACCTTGCCGGTCTGGGGGTCTCCGTCCCCGGCGGTTACGCCACGACCGCTGAAGCCTTCAAGGACTTCATTGCCCACAACGACCTGTCCAAGCGCATCTTCGACAAGCTGGCCACGCTCGACGTCGAAGACGTCAACGCGCTGACCGTTGCCGGCAAGGAAATCCGCACCTGGGTGATCGATGCCCCGCTGCAGCCGCAGCTGGACCAGGACATCCGCAGCGCCTACAAGCAGCTGTGCGACGAGAACGGCGGCGGCGAAGTGGCCGTTGCGGTGCGCTCCTCGGCCACCGCCGAAGATCTGCCCGATGCATCCTTCGCCGGCCAGCAGGAAACCTTCCTCAACGTCACCGGTGCCGACGATGTCGTGCACAAGGTCAAGGAAGTGTTCGCCTCGCTGTACAACGACCGCGCCATCGCCTACCGCGTGCACCACGGCTTCAAGCACGAAGACGTGTTCCTGTCCGCCGGCGTGCAGCTGATGGTGCGTTCGGGCGTCGGTTCCTCCGGCGTGCTGTTCACCCTGGACACCGAGTCCGGCTTCCGTGACGTGGTGTTCGTCACCTCGTCCTTCGGCCTGGGCGAAATGGTCGTGCAGGGCGCGGTCAACCCGGACGAGTACTACGTCTACAAGCCCACCCTGCAGGCCGGCAAGCCGGCGATCCTGCGCCGCTCGCTCGGCAGCAAGGCGATCCGCATGGTGTATTCGGATGTCCCCGGCGAGCGCGTCAGGATCGAGGACACCCCGGTCGAACTGCGCAGCACCTTCTCCATCAGCGACGAGGACGTGCAGGAACTGTCCAAGCAGGCGCTGGTCATCGAAAAGCACTACGGCCGCCCGATGGACATCGAGTGGGCCAAGGACGGTGTCAGCGGCAAGCTGTTCATCGTGCAGGCCCGCCCGGAAACGGTGAAGTCGCGCAGCCACGCCACCCAGATCGAGCGCTTCGCACTGACTGAAAAGGGCGGCAACGTGCTGGCAGAAGGCCGTGCCGTCGGCGCCAAGATCGGCTCGGGCACCGCCCGCGTGGTCAAGACGCTGGAAGACATGAACCGCGTGCAGCCGGGCGACGTGCTGATCGCCGACATGACCGATCCCGATTGGGAGCCGGTGATGAAGCGTGCCTCGGCCATCGTCACCAACCGTGGTGGCCGCACCTGCCACGCCGCGATCATCGCGCGCGAGCTGGGCGTGCCGGCCGTGGTCGGTTCGGGCAACGCCACCAAGGTCATCGAAGATGGCCAGCAGGTCACCGTCAGCTGCGCTGAAGGCGATACCGGCTTCATCTACGAAGGCAAGCTCGATTTCGAGCGCACCACCACCGATCTGGGCAACATGCCGCCGGCACCGTTGAAGATCATGATGAACGTGGCCAACCCGGAACGTGCCTTCGACTTCGGCCAGCTGCCGAACGCCGGCATCGGCCTGGCCCGCCTGGAAATGATCATCGCCAGCCACATCGGCATCCACCCGAACGCGCTGCTGGAATACGACCGCCAGGATGCGGCAACGAAGAAGAAGATCGACGAGAAGATCGCCGGCTACGGTGATCCGGTCAGCTTCTACGTGGACCGCCTGGCCGAAGGCATCGCCACCCTCACCGCCTCGGTCGCACCGAACCCGGTGATCGTGCGCCTGTCGGACTTCAAGTCCAACGAGTACGCCAACCTGGTTGGCGGCAGCAACTACGAGCCGCACGAAGAGAACCCGATGATCGGCTTCCGCGGCGCCAGCCGTTACGTCGATCCGAGCTTCTCGGCCGCCTTCGCGCTGGAATGCAAGGCCGTGCTGCGCGTGCGCAACGAAATGGGCCTGGACAACCTGTGGGTCATGATTCCGTTCGTGCGCACCCTGGAAGAAGGCCGCAAGGTCGTCGAGGTGCTGGAACAGAACGGCCTGAAGCAGGGCGAGAACGGCCTGAAGATCATCATGATGTGCGAAGTGCCGTCCAACGCACTGCTCGCCGATGAGTTCCTGGAGATCTTCGACGGCTTCTCGATCGGCTCCAACGACCTGACCCAGCTCAGCCTCGGCCTGGACCGCGATTCGTCCATCGTCGCGCACCTGTTCGACGAGCGTAACCCGGCGGTGAAGAAGCTGCTGTCGATGGCCATCAAGGCCGCGCGCGCCAAGGGCAAGTACGTCGGCATCTGCGGCCAGGGCCCGTCCGATCACCCGGATCTGGCCGAATGGCTGATGCAGGAAGGCATCGAGTCGCTGTCGCTGAACCCGGACACCGTGGTCGACACCTGGCTGCGCTTGGCCAAGCACAAGGCCAACGCTTGATGCATTGATGGGCTGACGTCGCTTTCATTGGCGTCCGCCCATACTGCAGCTGCATGCACGCCCCGCCTCTGCGGGGCGTGTCTGTTTCTGGCGTCCGCACACGCCATGACCACTGCTGCAAAGGAGCCCGCATGATCGCCGCTGCCGTCCCTTCCGCCCCCGCCGCCACGTCCTGGTTCCATTCGCTCAACTGGGAACGCCTGCTGGAAACCTACGGCGTACCGTTGCTGGCGGCCATCGTCGTGCTGCTGGTCGGCATGTGGGTGGCACGACGTCTGTCCAATGCGCTGCCGCGCGCCACCTCGCGCATGGGCATGGACCCGATGCTGGGCAGTTTCCTGCGCAACGTGGTCTACGCCGCCTCGCTGGTGATCGTGGTGGTGCTGGCCATCGGCACGCTGGGCGTGCAGATCACCCCGCTGCTGGCCGTGCTCGGCACCGCCGGCCTGGCCGTCGGCCTGGCCCTGAAGGATTCGCTGTCCAACATCGCCTCCGGGGTGATGCTGGTGACCCTGCGTCCGTTCCGCGTGGGCGATGTAGTGACCGTGGCCGGGCAGACCGGTACCGTGCGCGAAGTGCGCATCTTCCAGACCGTCATCACCGGCGCTGACAACCAGCACACCACCATTCCCAACACGCTGATCACCGCCGCGCCGATCATCAACCTCACCGCCGAGCCGACCCGCCGCGTCGAACTGGTGATCGGCATCGGCTACGAAGACAACATCCAGCTGGCACGTGAAACCGCCATCGCCCTGATGAAGGCCGACAGCCGCGTGCTGCCCTCGCCCGAGCCGGACGTGGTGGTGTACGAACTGGGCGACCACGCGATCAAGCTGGGCATCCGCTGCTTCACGAAGTCGGCCGACCAGTTCGGCACCAAGGTCACCCTGCTGGAACAGATCAAGCTGGGCTACGACAAGGCCGGCATCAACCTGCCCTACCCGCAGCAGGACATGCACCTGTACCTGCATGGCAAGGATGGCGGCATGGTCGAGGCCGAAGCGCTGGTGCGGGACAAGCCCTGATTGTCGAGGTAGCGCCGGGCCATGCCCGGCGGAGTTCGTTGATGCCGCGCGGCGCGCTCGCCGGGCATGGCCCGGCGCTACCGACATCCGTCACCGATCGGTGTCAGGCTTCGGCGGCCTCTTCCAACGCCGGGTAATCGATGAACCCGGCGGCACCGCCACCGAAATACGTCGCGCGATCCGGCGCATTCAATTCCGCGCCCACCCGCAGCCGCTCCGGCAGATCCGGATTGGCAATGAACGGCCGACCGAAACCGATCAGATCCGCCCAGCCCTCGGCCAGCGCCTGCTCGGCGCGCCCGGCGGTGTACTTGCCGGCGTAGATCAGCGTGCCCGGATAGACCATGCGCAACGCCTGCTTGAACGCCACCGGCATCAGCGGCGCATCTTCCCAGTCGGCCTCGGCGATGTGCAGGTAGCCCACGCCCAGTCCGCCCAGCAGGTGCGCCGCGGCCAGGTAGGTCGCCTGCGGCGTGTCGTCCACCGCGCCTTGCAGCGTGGTCAGCGGCGCCAGGCGCACACCGACGCGCTCGCCGCCGGCCACGGCCACTACCGCCTGCACCACCTCGCGCAGGAAGCGCAGGCGGTTCTGCAGCGCGCCACCGTAGCCATCGGTGCGCTGGTTGGCCTGCGAATCGATGAACTGGTTGATCAGGTAGCCATTGGCGCCGTGCAGCTCCACACCATCAAAGCCTGCGGCCAGCGCATTGCGGGTGGCCTGCGCGTAGTCGGCGATGATGCCCGGAATCTCGTTTTCGGCCAGCGCGCGCGGCATCGAGTGCTGGATCATCTCGCCCACGCCCGCCTCGGGGCCGGCCCCGGTCGGGTCGACGAATACCTTCACGCCCTCGGCCAGCAGCGCCGAGGACGAGACCGGCGCCGCGCCATCGGGCTGCAGGGCGACATGGGAGACCCGGCCGACGTGCCACAGCTGCGCGTAGATGCGGCCACCGGCGGCATGCACCGCATCGGTCACTTGCCGCCAGCCCTGCACCTGTTCCTCGCTGTGGATGCCCGGGGTCCAGGCATAGCCCTGCCCCTGCGGGCTGATCTGGGTGCCTTCGCTGACGATCAGGCCGGCACCGGCGCGCTGCGCGTAGTACTCCGCCATCTGCGCGGTGGCGACGTTGCCGGCGGCCGCCCGCGAACGGGTCATCGGCGGCATCACGATGCGGTTGGGCAGCGACAGCGGGCCCAGGGTGTGGGGGGTGAACAACATGGCGCATTCTCTTGCGGGGGACTGACCGCAAGGATGGGGATCGGCCGTGGCCCGCAACAGGCGCGGATGGGCAAAACAGTTGTGCCGTGGAGGCAAGGGTCGGGGTCGGATCCCTTTCCGCAGGAAAGGGCAAGGGTCGGGGTCGGATCCCTTTCCGCAGGAAAGGGCTCTGACCCCGTTTGCAGACCCCGGTTACAGCGTCGGCTCGATCTTCAACGCACCATGCGCCACCCGGTCATAGCAGGTGCGCACCACGTCCTCGCCGTACTTCAGCTCCAGCCGGCGCACGATGAAATGACCGCGTGCCATGTCCTGGTAGTAGTCGGTGAACATCGTATTGAGGGTGGCGCCAGCCGCAGCACCCACGATCGGCACCGCCTGCGCGGCGAACTTCTCGGTCACCACCACGCCGAAGCGCGCGGCCACCTTCTCCACCAGCTTGGCCAGCAGCTTGCCGGCCTCCTTCGGTGCCACGCCCAGGGTCAGGTCGCGGCCGGTCACCACGCGCCCGGCCAGCTCGGCCGACAGGTGGCGCATCACGTCGGTGGTGAAGCCGCGGGCCAGGTAGTAGCCGGTCTCGCTGGCATCGTCGCGCGGCGAGTTGCCGCCCAGCGCGAACACCTCCAAGCAGGCCTGGCGGGTACTGAACTGCGACAGGTCGAAACCCTCGCTGCGGGCCACGTCGGCCACCGCGCGCATCATGATGGTGGTCGACACCGGCAGCTCGATGAACAGCGCGGCGAAGCCGAATGCACCGCCCACCGCGCCCGATGTCGCCGCCGCCAGCTTGTGCCAGCGGGTGGAGGCCGACTTGCCCGGCGTGTTGCCCATGCTCCACAGCGCGGCCTGCGCGGACTTCGACAGCGCCGTCTCGACCGCACCATGGATGCGCCCGGAAATGGACTTGGGCAGGGCCTTCACCGCGAACTCCAGCGGCGTACCGACCAGGTTGGCCATGCGAGCGGTGATCGTCGGCGCCTCCAGCAGGGCGACCGCCCGCTGCAGGTCGGCCCAGTCCTGGGCATCGTGGGCGATATCGCGGGGCAGCAGGATGGGATCGTTCATGGGCCGATAGTAGCGCCATGGAGTTGAACGGATGGTAGTGCAGGCCGCTGGCCGGCACACAACGGACCGCCGGGCATGGCCCGGCGCTACCCGGCTTCAAGCCGTCGGCAGGCCCGACAGCGCGCCCATGTACTGGCGGTAGTGGCGCAGTTCGGCGATCGAGTCGTGCACGTCGCTCAGCGCGGTGTGGTTGCTGTTCTTGGCCAGGCCGGCAGCCACGGTCGGCGCCCAGCGCTTGGCCAGTTCCTTCACCGTGGACACGTCCAGGTTGCGGTAGTGGAAATACTTTTCCAGGCGCGGCATCTGCCGGTGCAGGAAGCGGCGGTCCTGGCAGATCGAGTTCCCGCTCATCGGCGAGACGCCGGCCGGAATCCACTGCGCGAGGAAATTCACGGTCTGCGCTTCGGCCTGGGCCAGGGTGGTGGTGCTGTCCAGCACGCGCTGCCACAGACCGGAACGACGATGCTGGTTGCGGTTCCACTCATCCATCGCTTCCAGCGTCTCCAGCGGGTGGTGGATGGCGAATTCCGGGCCTTCGGCCAGCACGTTCAGCTGGGCATCGGTGACCACGGTGGCGATCTCGATGATCGAATCGTTGTCGGTATCCAACCCGGTCATTTCCAGGTCGATCCAGATCAGTCGTTCGTTGGCCGCGCCGTTCTCCACCATCGTGTCGCCTCGTTGCTGGGCAGGCAGGGCGCCCGCCGGTAAAGGAAAGAGGCGCCCATAATACCCTTTCGCTGCTCAGGCCTCGCCCGCATGGTCTTCCAGCAGCAGCGGCGGCTTGCCGCGCTTGGCGCGGAAGTAATTGGTCAGGCGCAGGCTGGCCTCCTTGGCCAGCACACCGCCGTGAATCTCCACCCGGTGGTTGTGGCGGCCATCCCCCAGCAGGTTGAACACGCTGCCGCAGGCGCCGGTCTTGGGGTCGCTGGCACCGTAGACCAGCCGTGCCACGCGCGCGTGCACGATGGCCATGGCGCACATCGCACACGGCTCCAGGGTCACGTACAGGGTGCTGCCGATCAGCCGGTGGTTGGCCAGCGCCCGTCCGCCTTCACGCATCGCCACGATCTCGGCATGCGCGCTGGGATCATGCGAGGCGATGTTGAGGTTCCAGCCCTCGCCCAGCAGCGCACCATCGGCGCCCACCAGCACCGCCCCCACCGGAATTTCGTCGAATTCGTGCTGCGCGCGCTCGGCCAGGGCCAGTGCGTGGCGCATCCAGTGTTCATCGGCATCGTGCACAGGCACGCCCAGCGGGGTGTCGACCATGGTTCTCCTCCCGCTTGGGGGCTGTTCAATTGCGGGTGAGGCAGCAGCATACTACGCGTCCTTCACAAGCACCTTGGACAGTCACATGCCCACACTACGTCCCTCCCGCGCCGACGAAGGCGCAGCCCTGGTCGATCTCTGGCGGCGCTCGGTCGATGCCACCCACGATTTCCTCAGTGCCGATGACCGACAGGCCATCGATGCCGAAGTGGCCGGATTCCTGCCGCAGGCGCCCCTGCTGATCGCCGCCGACGCCCAGGACCGCCCGCTTGGTTTCATGCTGGTGGATGGCAGCCACATGGAAGCCTTGTTCATTGACCCCGCCGCACGCGGTTCCGGTGTGGGCCGCCAGCTGCTGCAGCACGCGCTGGCCGAACACCCCCAGCTCACTACCGATGTCAACGCGCAGAACGCGCAGGCCGCCGGCTTCTACCTGCACATGGGTTTCGTGGAAACCGGCCGCTCGCCGGTCGATGGCCACGGCCGGCCGTATCCGCTGATCCATCTGCGCTACGGCGGCTGAGCACGCCCACAATCCGTGCACTGGATGCTAGGTTTGCACTCCCTCGACACGGATGACGAACGATGCAACCAGGCGAAGTGATGTGGGGCCTGCTGATGGTGGTAATGGGCGCGATCTGGCTGTTCGTGCCCTTCGCGATTTTTTCGTGCCGCTCGCTGCTGGCCCGGCTGCTGGCCGAACAACAGCGCACCAATGCGCTGTTGACCCATATCGGTGGCCGGCGCATTCCGCCGCCGGAACCCGAGCCGGTGCCATGGGTGCCGCTGCGCGACGACGAAATGCCCTGAACCAGTGCGGCCCGGGGATATCGCGCCCTTGGCTTGCGCACTCAGGCAGTCGCTTCGAATGCAGGGGAATAGCGCACCTCGCCCTGCGGCAACGGTGGCTGCAGGCAGAGCGCCTGGAAGTACCCTGCAGGAACGCCCGGCGGCACCAGCGCCGTTTCCGCACGGAAACCAAAGCGGTGGTAGTACGCCGGCTCGCCCAGCAGCACGCAGCCGCGGGCGTGCTGCTGGCGCAGTGCTTCCAGGGCCGCATGCATCAATGCCGTACCGATGCCCTGGCCCTGCCAGGCAGGCCCAACCGAGATCGGCCCCAGCCCATACCAGCCAGGGCTGCCGTCGGAAATCGCCACCGGCGATACGGCCACGTGGCCGAGCAGCAGACCATCGTCCACCGCCAGCAGTGACACCTGCAGTTCACCGCGGGCCCGCAACGCATCAACGATGAACGGCTCGGTATGCCCGCTGTGCGGGGCATTGGCAAAGGCCGCCGCGGTCAGCGCATGGATGCCGGCGATATCGGCCGGGGTTTCAGGGCGGATGAAGAAATTCACAGGGCACCTCGTTCAGGTCAGCAGCGTGGGCGATACTGCATCGTCTACCTGCAGGAGGTGATGATGGACTGGGTTGTCGAGGCACGCACGTTGGCTTACGAAGCCCACGCCGGGCAGCAGGACAAGGCCGGGCGGCCCTACATCGAGCATGTCGCGCGCGTGGCCGCTGCCATCCATGACGATGACACGGCCAAGGCAGCGGCCTAGCTGCACGACGTGGTGGAGGATTGCCCGCAGCATGCGGCGCGGCTGGAGGCGTTTCCGGCGCCGGTCCGCGAGATCGTCACCCTGCTCAGCCGGCACAGCGCACCCGATGCCACGCAGTACTACGCCCGCATCCGCCAGCATCCGCGTGCGCTGAAAGTGAAGCTGGCCGATATTGCCGACAACGCCCACCCTCGCCGGCTGCTGCAGCTGCCGCCGGCGGTGGCCGAACGCCTGCGTGGCAAGTACGCCGCCGCGCTGGCCGCGCTGGGCTCCGGCAGCGCGTCCACCGTCGTGCCCGATCCGGCGCCTGCGCGCGTGCTGCAGCTGATGGAGACCGCACGCATGCGGGTGCGGCAGGCCGAGGACGCCGGTGCCGGCGCCCACACCGGCGACGACACGCCCGGTCCGCACCTGAAGGCGCTGATCAGCGCACGTGACACCGCACTGGCCGAACTGGAAGCACAGCTGACCGCGGAGGCGTTCATCCTCTGGAGTGACATGCATGTGCTGGCCTGACCGCGGCCGGGGCGCAGACGGCACCACCGGCCAAACGCTGATTCTTGGCAGCGGGCGCTGACCGCTGCTGCGGTGCAGCAGTACAATGGGCGGCTTCCCCCGCCCTGCCCGCCCCCCGCATGAGCCCCAAT
>NZ_JACVTV010000012.1:0-68241 GCF_016624625.1 Stenotrophomonas sp. S41
AGCCTTATCTGATCGGAATCTGGCAGCGTAGGTGTCGAGAGCCGGCGTGGGCCGCCGTATGAGCCTGGATCTCGACGATCGCCATGGAGCTTGGCGCCCACGCCGGAATCTCCCTTGATCCGCCCGAACAGTTGCTGGAGCAGACACTCGCAGTGATAAGACTGGGCAAGCGGGGGAGCTCTCGACCCTTCCAGACTATACGGAGTCCGGTGATGAACGGGATCGGGATTGATGTCAGCAAGCGCCAGCTGGATGTCGGCACGACGGACGGAGAGACCCTGCAGGTCAGCAATAACCTCACCGGGTTTTCTGAATTGGATGTTTGGCTGAGAGAACATCCGGCCGCCCAGATCGTGCTGGAGGCTACCGGCGGCTATGAACAGCCAGTGCTGGATTTCCTGCACAAGGCTGGCCATCCGGTGGTCCGTGCCAATGCCCTAAGGGCCCGCAGGCTGGCCCAGGGGATGGGCCATATCGCCAAGACCGACCGCTTGGATGCCTACGCGCTGGCGCAAATGGCGGCGCTGGTGAAACTGCCTGCCTATCAGCCGCTAGAGCTTTGGCAGCAGAAGATGCGGGAGTTCGTGCGAGCGCGTCGTCAGGCGATGGAAGCGTTGACCATCGCGCGGCAGCAGCAGGAAATGGTCGGTGATCGTGAATTGCGCCGGCTGCTGCAGGCCAACATCAATCGCCAGCAGGCGCTGGTTGAACGGCTGGGGAAGCACATTGCCGAGCAGGTTGCCCAGCAGCCTCAACTGGCTGTCCTGAAGTCGATGAAAGGCGTGGGACCAGCGCTGCAGGCCGTACTGGCAAGTTATCTGCCAGAGCTTGGCAGGATCAGTGGCAAGCGCATCGCCAGCCTGGTCGGTGTGGCGCCCATGTCCCACGACAGCGGCAGCATGCGCGGGAAACGAAGCATCCAAGGTGGCAGGGCTGAGATCCGCCAAGTGCTCTACATGGCGGCGATGTCGGCCATGCGGCATGAACCTCGATTGCGCGACTTTTACCAGTCGCTGCGAGCCCGCGGCAAGGAGGGCAAGGTGGCCATCGTGGCGGTGATGCGGAAGATGCTGGTGATCCTCAACGCCCGCGTGCGCGACGCTGAAAGCGGACCGATCCCCGCTTAACAGGCGCGTATCTGGGCATCCTCAGAGGCTGCCGGCCAGCGGCCGGCACTACCGTGCCCGTCTGCCGGAAGGGCTGGCGCCCCTCCGGCAACACAGTTGCTCCATGGAAGGGTTCACGGCGTGTCCTGCGAACCCACACCGCCCCGCCCAACCAGCAATAACCCAGAGCCGCTTTGGCTTTGGCTTTGGCTTTGGCTTTGGCTTTGGCTTTGGCTTTGGCTTTGGCCCTGGCCTCTGCGGGTGCAGGGCGGCAGCCCTGCCGAACACCTCCGCTGCGCTCGCCGGGCATGGCCCGGCGCTACCCGTAATGAAAAAGCCGCCTTTCGGCGGCTTCTTCATTACTTCAGCTTGATCTCGCGCAGGCGTTCCTCGAGGAAGCCGTGGGCGGTGATCGGCTCCGGGTACCGGCTCGGGTTCTCCGGGGTGATGCACGAGGGCAGCACGTCGATCAGGAAATCCGGGTTCGGGTGCAGGAAGAACGGCACCGAGTAGCGCGGCTGGCGGGCCAGCTCACCCGGGGGATTGACCACGCGGTGGATGGTCGACGGGTACACGTGGTTGGTCAGGCGCTGCAGCATGTCGCCGATGTTGACCACGATGGTGTCGGCATCGGAGGTGAACGGCACCCACTTGCCATCATGCGACTGCACTTCCAGGCCCGCGGCGCTGGCGCCGACCAGCAGGGTGATGAAGTTGATGTCGCCATGTGCACCGGCACGCACGTTCGGGATGTCGTCGGTGGTGATCGGCGGGTAGTGGATCGGACGCAGGATCGAGTTGCCGAAGTTGGTCTTGTCGGCGAAGAAGTCTTCCGGCAGGCCGATGTGCAGGGCCAGCGCCGACAGCACGCGCGAGCCCAGGTTGTCCAGCGCCTGGTACAGGCCGTAGCCGCGCTCACGGAAACCCTCGACCTCGGACGGCCACAGGTTCGGCGCCATCACGTCACGGTACTTGGAGTCGTCGGCGATCTCGCGGCCGATGTGCCAGAACTCCTTCAGGTCGAAGTGCTTGGAGCCCTTGGCGGTTTCAACACCGAACGGGGTGTAGCCGCGGGCGCCGCCGCTGCCGGCCACGTGGTACTGGCGCTTGACCTCGTCCGGCAGGGCGAAGAAGGCCTTGAACACATCGTAGGCCGCGTCGATGTCGGCCTGCGGGATGCCGTGGTTGCGGATGCCCGCGAATCCCCATTGGCGGTAGGCCGCGCCCAGCTCGGCCACGAAGGCCTCGCGGTCGCTGTCAAAACGGGTGATGTCGAGGGTCGGGATCTGGCTCACAGCGGTTCCTGGCTTGTCGTTGGGTCAAAGAGCCGGCAGCTGTCTGCCGGCCAGCCTGAACATTGTGACAGATCGGCCGAAGTACGCCATCGATACATTGAAACAAACCGATACAATGCGCCACCCGCGCGAGCAGGCGGCCCCTCCGGGCGCCCATGCAGCACGTCCCCCGCCCCCTGCCCGCCCGCTCCTGCACCATGTCCGCCGCCTCGCCCGATTCCGCCCCTGCCCCGCTTTCCGCACCTGACCGCCGCTGGCGCCGGCTGGCGTGGTGGTCGCTGTTCGTCGCTGCCAACGCAGCGCTGGCCCTGCTGATCACGCTGGGCAACGTGCCGCTGGGCGACAACCCCGGCGGCGGCCTCGGCCTGGCCTACCTGGCGGTCGCCCTGCCCGGCCACCTGCTTGCGCTGGGCGCGCTGGCCGGCGCGCTGCCGCTGGTGATCGGCCTGTGGCCGCGCAGCGCGCGCACATTGACGCTTTCAGCCATCACGGTGCAGGGCCTGTGGCTGTGCCTGCTGCTGGTCGACGCCAAGGTGTTCGCCCTGTACCGGTTCCACCTCAATGCGATGGTTGCCAACATGGTGTTCGGCGGCGCGCTGCACGACCAGGTCAGCCTGTCGTGGAAGACCTGGCTGCAGGCGGGCGGCCTGGTGGCGGCGATCTTCGCCGCGCAGGCACTGCTGGCCTGGGCGTGCTGGAAGCTGCTGTCGCCCGCACCGCACCGCCGCCGCGTGCTGCAGGCATGGACCGCCATCGCCCTGCTGATGGGCGGCGGCCAGGTCGCCACCGCCTACTACGATGCGCTCGGCGAGCGCGCCGTGATCGGCCAGTGGAACTACCTGCCCTGGGCGCAGCCGATCACCGCCAAAAGCTTCATGCGCCGGCTCGGCGTGCACAGCCAGCAGCAGGCCGGCCTGCCCGACCCGCGCCACGCCCAGCTGCAGTACCCGCTGCAGCCGCTGCGCTGCCAGAGCCACCGTCGGCCCAACGTGCTGATGGTGGTGCTGGAATCGCTGCGGCACGACGCGCTGACCCCGCAGTACATGCCACACACCGCGGCGCTGGCGGACTCGGCGCGCGTCTACGACCATCATTTCAGCACCGGCAACGCGACCCGTTACGGCCTGTTCGGCCTGTTGTACGGCCTGCCCGGTGGCTACTGGCCGAGCATGCTGGATGAGCAGCGCGGCTCGCAGCTGTTCACGGTGCTGCAGCAGCAGGGCTACGACCTGCACCTCTATGGCAGCGCGCCGCTGTACAGCCCCGAGTTCGACCGCACCGTCTTTGCCGACGTGCGCGACCAGCTGCACCAGGGGCCGGCGGAACTGGATTCATCCGGGCGCGACCGCAGCATCGTGGCCTCACTGCAGCAGGACATCACCCGCAGCCAGGACGCGCAGCGCCCGTGGTTCGGCTTCGTGTTCCTCGATTCCACCCACGCGCCGTATCACATGCCAGCCGGCTATCGGCCGGTAGCCACACCGATGGCGGCCGACATCGACTTCCTCAAGTTCGGCCCGGACCATGACCCGACGCCGGAGCTCAACCGTTACCACACCGCTGTGCACTACGCCGACAGCCTGGTCGGCGAGCTGCTTGACCAGCTGCGCGCGCAGGGCCTGGAGCAGGACACCATCGTGCTGGTGACCGGTGACCACGCCGAGGAATTCAACGACCTCAAGCTCAACTACTGGGGCCACAACGGCAACTTCTCCAACCACCAGCTGCAGGTGCCGTTCGTGCTGCGCTGGCCGGGCGAAGGCAGCGGCCACGACGCGCGCACCAGTTCCCACGAGGACTGGGTACCGACGCTGATGCGGCATGCCCTGGGCTGCGAGAACGCGCTGGGCGATTTCAGCACCGGCCAGGACCTGCTGGCCGTGCCGCAGGGCCCGCGCTCGCTGGTGGTGGAGAGCTGGTCGCAGCGCGCGGTCCGCCACGGCGACGCGATCTACGTGTTCGACAAGTTCGGCAACGCGACCGCACTGGACCAGAACTACCTGCCCCTTCCGCAGCAGGCGCCGGACCCGGCCAGCCTGCGTACCGCGTGGGATGCCCTTACCCGCTTCCGCAACCGTTGAATTACAGGACTGATTCGCGATGAACCGCCCGCTGCGCATTCTCCACACCGAAGCCGCCAAAGGAATGGGTGGCCAGGAGATCTACATCCTTCGCCACATGCAGGTGATGCGTGCGCGTGGCCACGAGGTCGCGCTGCTGTGCCAGCCCGACGCGCGGCTGGCCACGATGGCCCGCGATGATGGCTTCACCGTGCACACCCTGCGCATGGGCGGCATGGCACGGCTGATGCGCGGCATCTGGTCGGTGTCGCGGCTGGTGCGCCGCGAGCGCTACGACGTGGTCAACACCACCAGCCGCCGCGACACGCTGATCGCCGCGGCCGGTGCGCGCCTGGGGCGCACGCCGCTGGTGGTGCGCTCGCGGCACTTGATGAGTCCGGTCAACTCGCTGCTGACCTACACCGGCCTGCCGCACCGGGTGATCACCGTGAGCCGGTTCGTGAAGCAGCTGCTGGCCGAGCGTGGCATTGCCAACGACACCATCGGCATCGTGCCGCCCATCGCGGTACCGCCACGCTGGACCGACATCCGCAAGGATGACCCGTGGCAGTGCCTGCAGGACGTCCGCGCCGAGGTCCGCGCCGAGCTTGGCTTCAGCGACGAGGACATCGTGGTCGGCTGCGTGGCGGTGCTGCGCGAGCCGAAGGGCCATGCCGACCTGCTGCGTGCGATCGCGCCGCTGTGCAAGGCCAATCCGCGCCTGCACCTGGTGGTGGTCGGCAACGGCGAGGCCGTCATGCAGCGCCTGCTGGAGATGCGCGAGGAACATGGCCTGCAACGGCAGGTGCACCTGCTCGGCTACCGTGACAACGCCTGCCGGCTGATGACCGGCTTCGACATCTTCGCCCTCGCCTCGCACAAGGAGGCCGCCGGCACGGTGTTCCTGGAGGCGGCCTACGTGGCGGTGCCGATCGTCGCCACGCGGGTGGGCGGTGTGCCGGAGATGGTGGCCGAAGGCAGCAATGCCATCCTCACCCGGTTGGGCGACAATGGCGCGTTGACCGCCGCCCTGCGCCTGCTGGTGGATGATCCGCAGCGCCGGCAGATGATGGGCCGTGCCGGCTGGGACTGGATGCGCACTGCGCACGATTTCAGCCCCGCCGGGCATGGCGAAACCACCGAACACTATTACCACCAGTGGCTGAAGGAGCTGGGACATGGCTGATGCGCGAACCGTTCCGGTGCTGATGCACCACCACGTCAGCCCCTCGCCGGGGATGATCACCGTCTCGCCGGAAAACTTCGAGAGCCAGATCGCCTGGCTGGCCAGCAACGGCTGGACCTCGCTGACCCTGGACCAGTACGCCGGCTTCCTGGCCGGCAAACCGGTGCCGCGCCGGTCCATCGTCATCACCTTCGACGATGGCTACCTGGACAACTGGGTGTACGCGCACCCGATCCTGGAGAAGTACGGCATGCACGCGGTGGTGTTCGTGGTGACCGGCTGGATGGGCGAAGGCGAGGTTCGCCCGCATGCGGGTATCGCCGGCGCGGCGCTGCCGGCGACGCCGGACCACCGTGGCTGCGAAGCGGCGATCTTCGAGAACGATCGCAGCGACGACGTGATGATGCGCTGGAGCGAGGCTCGCGAGGCAATCGAGGCGGGCACCTTCGAAGTGCATTGCCACACCCACACGCACACCCGCTGGCTGCGCCGCGACGACCTGGACCGCGCACAGCGCCGGGCCGGCATCAGCCAGGACCTGGCGATCTCGCGGCAGGTGCTGCAGGACAAGCTGGGCGAAGTCTCCGACACCCTGTGCTGGCCCTACGGCGATTTCGACCAGGACCACGTCGAGGTCGCGCGCGAACACGGCTTCCGTTACCTGCACACGACCCACCCGTTCGGCCGCAACGTGGTCGGTGGCGACCCGGAACGCATCTACCGCTTTGCGATCCGCAACCGTCCGGCCAGCTGGCTGCGCAAGCGCATCGCGCAGAGCTACAACCCGTTGATCGCGCCGTTCTTCAACGGTTTCAAGGCGCGCCAGAAGAAGATGGTGCCGGGGCCCTGAGCGGCCCTGGCCGTCATCCCATCGCTGCGGAACAAAAAAACGCCCCGGTCTCCCGGGGCGTTTTCAGTCTGGACCGGCGGCCGGTGGCTCAGGCAGAGGCTGCCGACTTCACCGCAGCCGACAGGCGATCCAGCGTGTCCTGCATCAGCGTGGCTTCGTCGGCCTCGACGGTGACGCGCACCACCGGCTCGGTACCGGACGGACGCAGGAACGCGCGGCCGCGGCCGGCCACGGCCTGCTGCGCATCAGCCAGCGCCGACTGCACGCTGTCGGCCTGCACGGTGGCCTTGGCCGAGACATCGCCCAGGCGCACGTTGACGGTCTTCTGCGGCACCTTGGCCAGCGGCTGCAGCGCCTGCCGCAGGGTCTGGCCGGTGCGGCGCAGCGCGACCAGCACCTGCAGGGCGCTGACGATGCCATCGCCGGTGGTTGCCCGGTCCAGGCACAGCAGGTGGCCGGAGGCTTCGCCACCGAGCACGCCGCCGCCTTCGATCAGCGCCTGGTGGACGTAGCGATCGCCCACGTTGCTGCGCACGAACGGAATCTGCAGTTCGCCCAGGGCCTTTTCCAGGCCGTAGTTGCTCATCAGCGTGCCGACCACCGGGCCACGCAGGCGGCCGTCGGCCTGCCACGCACGGGCCAGGATGTAGAGCAGGTCGTCGCCGTCGACCGGGTTGCCCTGGTCGTCGGCCATCAGCACGCGGTCGCCGTCGCCGTCGAAGGCGATGCCGAGGTCGGCACCGGTCTCGCGCACCTTGGCGGCCAGGTTGTCGATGTGGGTCGAGCCCACACCGTCATTGATGTTGACGCCGTTGGGTTCGGCACCGATGCCGATCACCTCGGCACCCAGCTCGCGGAACAGCAGCGGTGCGATCTGGTAGGTGGCACCGTGGGCGCAGTCGAGCACCAGGCGCACGCCGCGCAGGTCGAAGGTGCGCGGCACGCTGGCCTTGCAGAATTCGATGTAGCGGCCGACCGCTTCGCGCGCACGCGCGGCCTTGCCCAGCTTTTCCGATTCGGCCGTCACGAACGGCACGTCCAGCGCGGCTTCCAGCGCCAGTTCGGTGGCATCGTCGAGCTTCTCGCCCTGGGCGGAGAAGAATTTGATGCCGTTGTCGTAGTGCGGGTTGTGCGAGGCACTGATGACGACGCCGGCATCCACGCCCAGGGTGCGGGTGAGGAAGGCCACCGCCGGGGTCGGCATCGGCCCCAGCAGCTGCACGTCGGCACCGGCGGCCACCAGGCCGGCTTCCAGTGCGGCTTCGAACATGTAGCCTGAAATGCGCGTGTCCTTGCCGATCACCACGATCGGGCGGCGGCCACCGGGGCCGCGCTGGTCGACCAGCACGCGGCCCAGCGCATTGCCCAGGCGCAGCACGAAGTCGGCCGAGATCGGGCTCTGCCCGACGCGGCCGCGGATGCCGTCAGTACCGAAGTACTTTCGGCCCGCCATCACGCCACCTCCGGCGCCGGCTGGCGGCCGAGCATGGCCAGCAGGTCGGACAGGCGGTCACGCATTTCACGGCGGTCACAGATCTGGTCGATGGCGCCGTGTTCCAGCAGGAACTCGGAGCGCTGGAAACCTTCAGGCAGCTTCTCGCGCACGGTCTGCTCGATCACGCGCGGGCCGGCGAAGCCGATCAGCGCCTGCGGCTCGGCGATGTTGATGTCACCCAGCATGGCGAACGAGGCCGACACGCCACCGGTGGTCGGATGGGTCAGCACCGAGATGTACGGCAGGCCGGCTTCGCGCAGCTTGCCCAGCGCGGCCGAGGTCTTGGCCATCTGCATCAGCGAGAACAGGCCTTCCTGCATGCGCGCGCCGCCGCTGGCGGAGAAGCACACGTAGGGTGCACCGATCTCGACGGCGGTTTCAGCGGCCAGCGCGAAGCGCTCACCGACCACCGAACCCATCGAGCCGCCCATGAAGGCGAAATCGAAGGACGAGGCGACCAGCGGACGACCCTTGAGCAGACCACGCATCGCGATCAGCGCGTCGTACTCACCGGTGTTCTTCTGCGCGATCTTGATGCGCTCGCTGTACTTCTTCTGGTCCTTGAACTTCAGCAGGTCGGTCGGGCCCAGGCGGGCACCGATCTCGGTGGTGCTGTCGGCGTCGAACAGGGCCGCCAGGCGCGCGCGGGCGCGGATCGCCATGTGGTGACCGCACTTCGGGCAGACCTCCAGGTTCTCTTCCAGCTCGGGGCGGTACAGCGCGCTGCCGCAGCTACTGCACTTTTCCCACAGGCCCTCGGGGACGCTGCGCTTCTTGCTGGGGGTGTTGTCGGTGCGGATGCCAGACGGCATCAACTTGCTGAGCCAACTCATGCGGGAGGACACTTCCGTTCAGGGCGGCCCGAGGGCCGCAAAGGCGGACAGTCTAGCTCTGCTGCGCCCGCCCGTGCACCCCTTGCGGGGAACGGGCCGGCAGGAAAAAACCATGCTGGGACGTACGTTTAGCGTCGCCGGGCATGGCCCGGCGCTACCTTCAAGGCGTCCAGCGCGGCGGAGATAGTGCCGGCCGCTGGCCGGCAACCCTTGGCGCACGCGTGGGTCAGGCGTCCAGCGCCTGCCGCAGCGGGGCCAGTAAGGCACCGGCACGCTGGGCGGCCTCCTCGGCCGATCCGGCATCGGCCAGCGCCGCCACCAGGGCGCTGCCGACCACCACGCCATCGGCCTGGCGGGCCATGGCCGCGGCACTGGCCGCATCCTTGATGCCGAAGCCGGCCACCACCGGCACGCTGGCGCGTGCACGCAGGGCCTGCAGCCGTGCGCTGGCGGCATCGCTGTCCAGGCGCTCGGAGGCACCGGTGACGCCGGCGAAGCTGACGTAGTACAGGTAACCGCGGGCCAGCGCGAGCAGTTTGTCCGCGCGGGCTTCGCTGGTGGTCGGCGAGGCCAGCAGGACCAGCGCCAGGCCGGCCGCATCGAAGGCCTGCTGGGCTTCACCGGCTTCTTCCGGCGGCAGGTCCACCAGCAGCACGCCGTCCACGCCGGCGCCCACTGCAGCCTCGGCGAAGGCCGCATAGCCGTGGATCTCCACCGGGTTGAGGTAGCCCATCAGCACCACCGGGGTCTGCGCATCGCGCTGGCGGAACTGCGCCACCGCCTGCAGCACGTAGCGGCTGCCGGCACCGCGGCCCAGCGCGCGTTCGGAACTGCGCTGGATGGTCGGGCCATCGGCCATCGGATCGGAGAACGGCACGCCCAGTTCGATCACATCGGCACCGGCGTCGACCAGCGCATGCATGACCGGCACGGTGGCCTCCAGCGACGGGTCGCCGGCGGTGATGAAGGGGATCAGCGCCTTGCGCTGCTGCTCGCGCAGGCGCTGGAAACAGGCATCGAGTCGGGATACGGACATGTCAGGTACATCCTTCGATCAGGTCAACGGCGCCGCTGGCGCCCCAGTACATTCGGGAAACGGTGCCGTCGACGATCTCCACGCGGATCGCCAGGTCGGAACCGGGGTCCTGCCAGAGCAGGGTCTCGCCGGCCTCGGCATCTTCGCCATAAGGACGCGCGAGGGCGCCCCGTGGCAGCAGCTGCAGGGCCTGCGCACGCGGCATGTCCAGGCGCAGGCCGAACGGCCCGGGCTGCACCACCACCTGGCCCGAATCATCGATGGGGGCCAGGTCGAAACGCACCACGTCGCCGTCCTGCACCATCATCGCCACGCCTTCGGGCAGCGTGCCGCGCTCGTAATACTCACAACGCCCGGCCGTCGCCTCGCCCAGCCCGGCCGAGTGCCACTGCGCCTCGCCCTGCAGCTCGCTGAAGGGCTGGCCGATCAGCACGTCGCCGGCATGGTCCAGCGCCACCGACACGACTGCCGGGGCGGTTTCGTCCTCGGCGCTGTCGGCGCGGGTAGCCGCCGGCGCATCCTCGATCGGGCGATGCGCAGCGTCATCATCATTGCTGGCCAGCTGGCGTGCCGGAGCGATGGCTGCGGGCGACGCCGGCGCGGGGGCCAGCACCGGCGGATCGGGCGGCGTGCAGCCACCCAGACCGACCGCCAGCACCAGCGCGCCACCGTGGCGCAGCACGTAGTTCACAGCACCAGGCCTTCGCGCGCGGCGATGGTGTGCACGTCCTTGTCGCCACGCCCGGACAGGTTGCACAGCACGATCTGGTCGCGCGGGCGCTCACGGGCCAGCTTGATGGCCTGGGCCAGCGCGTGGCTGGATTCCAGCGCCGGCAGGATGCCTTCGACGTGCGCCAGCAGGTGGAAGGCCTGCAGCGCCTCCTCATCGGTGATGCCGAGATAGGTGGCACGACGGCTGTCGGACAGGAAGGCGTGTTCCGGGCCGACGCCGGGGTAGTCCAGGCCGGCCGACACCGAATGGGTCTCGATGATCTGGCCATCGTCATCGCACAGCACGTAGGTGCGGTTGCCGTGCAGCACGCCGGGGCGGCCGGCGGCGATCGAGGCGGCGTGGCGACCGGTGTGGATGCCGTCGCCGGCCGCTTCGGCGCCGAAGATCTCGACCTCGCGGTCGTTGAGGAAGGCATGGAACAGGCCGATGGCGTTGCTGCCGCCGCCGACGCAGGCGGTGATCGCATCGGGCAGGCGGCCGTACTCGGCCAGCATCTGCTCGCGCGCTTCGCGGCCGACGATGGCGTTGAAGTCACGCACCATGCGCGGGTACGGGTCCGGTCCGGCCACGGTGCCGATGATGTAGAAGGTGTCCTGCACGTTGGTCACCCAGTCGCGCATCGCTTCGTTGAGCGCGTCCTTCAGGGTGGCCGAGCCGGAGGTGACCGGCACCACCGTCGCGCCCAGCAGCTTCATGCGGTAGACGTTGATCTTCTGCCGCTCGATGTCGGTGGCGCCCATGTAGACCACGCATTCCAGGCCCAGGCGCGCGGCGACAGTGGCACTGGCCACGCCGTGCTGGCCCGCGCCGGTCTCGGCGATGATGCGCTTCTTGCCCATCCGCGCGGCCAGCAGGGCCTGGCCGATGGTGTTGTTGATCTTGTGCGCGCCGGTGTGGTTCAGGTCCTCGCGCTTGAGCAGGATCTGCGCACCGCCGACATGGTCGCTCAGGCGCTGCGCGTGATAGATCGGGCTGGGACGGCCGACGTAATGGGCCAGGTCCTTGTCGTAGGCCAGCTGGAACGCCGGATCCTGGCGGGCCTGGTCGTAGGCCTGGGCCAGTTCCTGCAGCGGGCCGACCAGGGTTTCGGCGACGAAACTGCCGCCGTAGCGGCCGAAGTGGCCCTGGGCGTCCGGGAAGGCGTGGTAGTCGGCAATGGGGGAGGCAGACATGGAAGCGACCGCTGGTTCGAGACAGGTGGATACTCTAGCGCACGGATCCTGACCGGAATATCGATATTATCTGGCGCATATCGTCAGGAAATCTCACATGAGCACCTCCCTGCTGCCACCGCTCAACGCCCTGCGTGCCTTCGAGGCCACCGCCCGCCTGGGCGGCGTGGGCCGCGCCGCACAGGCCCTGCACGTAACCCACGGTGCGGTGAGCCGGCAGCTGAAGCTGCTGGAGGACCACCTGGGGCTGCCGCTGTTCCAGCGTGCCGGCCGCGGGCTGCGCCTGACCGAGGCCGGGCAGCGCCTGCACGTGGCCTGCGGCGAGGCCTTCGCCGGCATCGAGGCCTGCGTGCGCGAACTGCGCCAGCCGGCGCGTTCCCCGGCACTGGTGCTGGGCTGCAGCGGCAGCGTGCTGGCACGCTGGATGATTCCCCGGCTGCCCGCGCTGCAGGCGGCCCTGCCCGGGGTGAACCTGCAATGGTCGGCGCTGGATGGCGCCTTCACCGAGGCACAGGCGGCGCTGGATGCGGTCCTGCTGCTGGCGCAGGGGCCGTGGCCGCGGGGCTGGCAGGTGCGTGAGCTGGCGCCGGAACGGGTGGGCGTGGTGGTGGCGCCCTCGCATCCTGCCGCGCAGCGCCTGCGCCATGTAGCGCCCGCCGCGCTGCTGCAGGAGACGCTGCTGCACACCAGCTCGCGCCCACAGGCCTGGCCGGCATGGGCGCAGGCGCACGGGCTGGACCCCACGCGGTTGCAGATGGGCACCGGCTTCGAGCACCTGTATTACCTGCTGGAAGCGGCCGTTGCCGGACTGGGGCCGGCCATCGCGCCGGAGCCGCTGGTGGCCGAGGACCTGGCCGCCGGGCGTCTGGTCGCCCCATGGGGCTTCGCTGCGACCGGCGGTTTCTGGGTCCTGGCGCGGCCGGATGGGCCGGCCGACCCGCGCGTGGAGGCGTTGGCTGATTGGGCCACGCAGCAGCTGTAGCGTCGAGCTTGCTCGACCGCCTTCGCGCGTAGAGTCGAGCTTGCTCGACTGCTTTCGTTCCAGTCGAGCAAGCTCGACTCTACGAAATCGGGAGCAAGCTCGACGCTACGAAATCGGCAGCAAGCGCGGCATTACAGGCCGTTGGAGAACACGTCGAGCGCCCTGGCGCTCACCCAGCCCTGTGCGCACTGTGCCGATGCCGGTTGGCAGGCGTGGCTGTGATCGCGCTTCAGGTGCTGGATCGGCCGGTCGCCATAGGTGCCGCACAGCGCGCTGCCTGCCTTGCAGGCGGCGACGCTGCTGGCCGGCACCGAGGTCACGAAGTAGTACTGCGGGTTCTGCCCGGCCCGGCCGATGGCCTGCACGCAGACCAGCTGGCCCTGCGCGAACCGCGCCGTCGCCACCGCCTTGCTGCCGGTGCTGGGCACGCGGTCGAGCGCGTCGACGCCGTTGGCATCGGCGACACCTGCGAAGAAACCCTGCGCGCCGCAGCTGGGCGTCAGTTCAACGTCGTAGAAATCACCGCTGGCGACATCGCCGGCGTTACAGCCCCTGCCGGCCTTGGCGTCCGTGCACTGCACGCCACTGGCCTGCACCAGGGTGGCAACGGGGTCTGCGGCCGGTGCTGCTGCCCAGGCCTGCAGGGACAGCAGCAGGCCTGACAGGGCGATGCCGAGGCCTGCGGAGCGACGTTGGTCGTGCAGGTACGCGATTTTCATGGCCAGTCCTTGGGGTTGGATGACAGCAGGAACCGTCACGCAATCAGGGCGCGGTGGGTGCGGCCAGCCGTTGCTGCAGGTCCTCGCGCAGGCGCGACAGTTCGACTTCGGCCTGCTGCCGCTGCTGCATGCCCTCGCGATGGATGCTGCGCACTTCCTCGACCGTGGCGATCAGCTGGTCGTGGACGTGGCGCAGCGTGGCCACGTCGATCACGCCGCGCTGGTTGCTGCGCGCGGTATCCACCGAGGCCTGGCGCAGCAGGTCGGCATTGCGGCGCATCATCTCGTTGGTGGCATCGTCGATGGCGGTGGACAGTTCGACCGCGGCCTTCTGCTCGCCCAGCGACAGCTGGATGGCGAACTGGCGCTTCCACGACGGGATGGTGATCTCGCGCACCGTGTTGAACTTCTCGATCAGCTGCAGCGCATTGGCCTGGATCAGGCGGATCATCGGCAGCGACTGGTCGGCGGCGTGCTGCATCAACTGCAGGTCGGACACGCGCTTTTCGATCAGGCGGATCGCATTGTCGACCTCGCTCTGGCGGATGCGCTGCTGCGGGTCATCACTGCCCTGCCCCGCCAGCTGCTCTGCCTGCAGTTCGGCCAGGCGCTGCTTGCCGGCGGCGGCATACAGGCCCAGCGCGTGGCGCTCCTCGCGCACGATCTCGTGCATGCGGTCGAACTCGCCCACGCGCTTGCCCATCAGCGCCTGCTGCACGCCGACGTCGCCCAGCAGCTGCTCGATCTGCGCATTGGTATCGCTGAATTTCTGCACCAGCTCGCCCTTGGACACGCGCAGGCGATCGATCAGGCCGCCGATGACCGGCACCTTGGAACGCTGGGCGAAGCCATCCAGTTTCAGGCTGCGCGCGATGCGCACCACTTCGCCGAGCTTGTCGCCGCTGGCATCGAGGTCACGGTTGCGCACCTGGTCGAGCAGCTGGCTGGAGAACGCGGCGGTGCGCGACGCGGCTTCGCGGCCGAACACCTGCAGGTTGCCCGGGCGCAGGTCGTCCAGTTCCTGGCGGATCTCGGCGATGCGGGGAAGATCCTCGCGGACCAGGCCCAGGGCCTGCAGCGCGCCCTCGTCCAGTGCGGAAGGGATGGCCGGGGTGGGCACGAGGGTGCCGGGGTGCTGGCTGTCCTGGGTCATCGGGCAGTCTCCTTGCAGGTGGGTTAGCGGCAGCGGCGGCCGGCTCAGCGCAGTCTAGCCTGAGCCGCCGCGACCTCGTCATCAATCTGTGCGTGCAGCGTGGCCGCCTGCCCGGCGCGGACCGCGCCGGCGGCGGCCTGCGCGGCCAGTGCGGCCTGCCGCCATGCCGGCAGCAGGACATCATGGATGCGGGCGAAGCGCTGCAGCAGCACCGCGTCCTGTTCCTGCAGCAGCTGCCATTGGCCGGCCTCGATGCGGCGCAGTGCCGCCAGCCGCTGCAGATGGTCGATGCGCGGCGCCAGCGCGGCGCGGCCGGAGGCGTCCAGCGTCGGGCGCCAGGCGGCGCCGGCATCCGCCCAGGCCTCCAGTGCCTCGGCGGCCTGCCCTGCGGCGCTGATCGCGGCAGCCCGCAGGTCCATGTGCTGCTGCAGCTGCTGGGCCTGTTCGCGTGCCTGCAGGGCAAGGACGCCGAGCTGCGACTGCAGCCCGCGGCCCTCGGCTTCGCGCTCGACATCGCGGCCGAGCAGGCGGCCCCACCAGCTTTCCTGCCGACGCAGGCGCGCCGGGTCGGCCGACTGCAGGGCCAGCGCGATGCGTGCCAGCGCCGCCACCAGGCCGTCGCCGGCCGTCGCCGGCAGCGCAGCTTCGCGAGCGGCCAGCGCCTGCAGCAAGGGCGCGCCGTACTCGCCCACGCGCGCGACATCGGCCGTGTCCGGCCGCTGCGGCGTTGGCAGGGGCGCAGTGTCAGTCACGGCAGCGGCGGCGGCATCGGTGTGCCGTCAGCGGCATCGGTGGGCAGCGACTCGCCGTAGAAGTGGCGCATCAGCGCCTCATCCAGTGCGCGTTCCTCCGGCGTGGTGGCGCGGCGCACGCGCGGACGGCGCACCGCCGCGGCGTTGCTGCCCGCCGCGCCCTCGACCTGCTGCCGGGCCCACCCGGCGAATGCGGCCAGGGTCTGCGACACCTGTTCCTGCCGTGCCTGCGACGCGACCAGCAGCTGCACCAGCGGCGCCAGCCCGGCCTGCAGGTCATCAGCCAGCGGCCTGGCCGGAGCGCTGGGCGCAGCGATCTGCACCGGCTCGGTTGGCGCCGCGGGTGCAGGCTCTGACGGTGCATGCTCTGATGGTGGATGCTCTGCCGGGCGCACCTCGGCCAGGCGCTGCAGCGCCTCCAGCAGTGCCGGCCACGGCGCCGGCTCCGCGGCCAGCACCGGCGCGGCCGGCGGCAGCTGCAGGGCACTGGCGATGTCGGCCAGCTGCGCGACCACGCGTCCGCCGACATCACTGTCGTCGGCGCCCATGGCCTTGTTGCGCAGGAAGTCACGCTTGATCTGCGCCCAGCGCTGCGCCTGCGCCTCATCCAGCACGCCACGCAGCTCGCCCAGCTTCAGCAGGTTCTCTTCGGCGCCGGTGGTCAGCAGCTGCGCCTCGCCCAGATAGTGGTCGGAGATCAGCTGCTGCAGCTCGTCCTCGTTCATCACCGGCGAGATCTTCTCGGCCAGCTTGTTCATGTTGCGATAGCTGCCCTGCAGGCGGAACGGCGGCTCGGTGCGGTAGCGGTCATCCTGCGCGGCACTGGCGATGTACTGCTGGTTGACCCGGTAGACCACGTCGCGCACGCGCAGCATGCGCTGCAGGGTGGCGGTGATCTCGTTCACTTCCGCGCCGCTGTAGGCGTGGCTGAGCCCGTTGGTCGACACGTCCTTGCCCATCGCGCGGTCGACCAGCAGGTACAGGTCGGCCATGTCACGGGTGGCCAGCGGTGCCAGCACCGGGTTGGAGGTCAGGCTGTTCTCGATGTAGCTGAGGGTGAACGCTGCCTCCATGCCGCCCAGCACGTCGCCGAGGTTGTAGATGTCGGCACGGTTGGCCAGCATGTCCGGAATCTTGAACACCTCGCCGGACTCGGTGTACGGGTTGCCGGCCATGACCACGCAGAACTTCTTGCCGCGCATGTCGTAGGTGCGGGTGCGGCCGCGCCAGACGCCTTCGATGCGGCGGGTGCCATCGCACAGCGAGATGAACTTCTGCAGGAACTCGGGATGGGTATGCTGGATGTCATCGACATACAGCATGGTGTTGTTGCCCATCTCCAGGGCTAGGTTGAGCTTTTCCAGCTCCTGCCGCGAGGTCGCGTCGGGCGCCTGTTCCGGGTCCAGCGAGCGCACCTCGTGGCCCAGCGCCGGGCCGTTGATCTTCATGAAGACCAGGCCGAGCCGGTGCGCCACGTATTCCATCAGCGTGGTCTTACCGTAGCCCGGCGGCGAGATCATCATCAGCAGGCCCATCAGGTCGCTGCGCTTGTTCTCGCCCACCGTGCCCATCTGCTTGGCCAGGTTGTCGCCGATCACGCCCAGGTAGACATCGTTGATGAGCTTGTTGCGCACGAACGAGGACAGCGGCCGCGCCTTGAATTCAGACAGGCGCAGGGTCTGCCGTTCGCGGTTGATGATGCCCTGGCGCACCGCCTGGTAGGCATGGAAATCGGGTACGAAACGCTTCAGGTGATGCTGCAGGCGTGCCAGGAAGTCATCCAGTGACAGCGACAGCGTGCCGCCGTGGATGCGCGGGTGTTCACCCAGCAGGCCCGCCACGTCGACGCGCAGCGGTGCGTCGCTGCCGCGCGTGCGCAGCTGGCGCTGCACCAGCAGCAGCGCCGCGGCCTCGTCGGCGTAGCCAGCGTGTGCGGCCTGGGCAGGCAGACCGGCGAGTGCGCGCAGCCATTGCCCGGCCAGCGCCCAGCGTGCCGCCAGCGGCTCCTGTGCACGCTGCAGGGCGCGTTCCAGCGCCTCGCGCTGCCCAGCCTGTTCCAGCTGCTGGGCCAGCGCATCCAGCAGCGCCTGCGCATGCTTGCTGGTGCTGAACACCGGCTCGCCGTTGATCAGCTCTTCGCCCAGGTAAGCGGCCGCCGCCTCGGCGGCTTCATCATCGAACGGCAAGGCTTCGGCCTGCGCGAACGCGGCGATGGCTGCCGCCATTTCCGTGCGCAGGGCGTTGCGTCCTTCGTCGGAGCCGAACAGACGGGCGATGGTCTCTGCACCGGCCTGGCGGCTGGGCCACTGCTTCACCGCGTCCTCGCGCTGCTGCGCGGCCCAGAACAGCAGGGCCAGTGCGCGCACGCGAGGTGCGTGCCGCAGCGCGCCTGCCGACTGCTGCAGCGGCAGCAGCGCGCGCAGGATCAGCGCGGCGTCATGGTCGTGGATGCCACGCTCGTAACCTTCGCGGTAACGCGGTGCGGCGAACGTGCGCACGCGCTGGTCCAGCGCCTCGGGGCTGGCGACGTCGTGCTGCAGCTGGGCCAGGTCCAGGCCGTCGCGGCCGGCCTGCGCGGCCAGCAGCAGGCTGCCGGCAAGGTACTCGCCGCGGTAGATCGCATTGGATTCCGAATCCAGGGTCACCGGCCAGAACGGCTTCAGCGCATCCAGTTCCGGATCGTGCAGGGTTTCCAGGAAATCGGTGCCGGTGAGGTGGATGGCCAGCGTGTCGCCACGCGGCAGCAGGGTCAGGTCCAGCGCCTGCGTGTTGACGCTGAAACGATGCCGCGGACCGAGCCGGACCACGTTGCCACCGGCCTCGTACAGATCACTGCGGTCGCGCAGCTGGCGCACCGCCTGGTCGCGCACGCCCTTCAGGCGCGCCTCGATGTCATCGGCCTTGACGTTGTCGCGCAGCGCACGCAGGCGCTCGGCCAGTTCGCGCAGCTTGAGGATCAGCGGATCGCCGGCGAAGAACGCGTTGAGTTCATCGGCCGTGGCGAAGCGCTCGGTGCGCTTGGCCAGGCCATCGAGAATGCGGTTGGCCGCGTCGAGCACCGAACGCGCCTTGCGCTGGCGGTCATCCAGCAGCGCCTGCTTGTGCGTCTCGAAGGCCTCGACCAGCTCCTCGCGTTTGCTGAGGATGTCGCCGAGGAACTGCTCGTGCTCGCCGAACTGGCTTTCCAGTTCTTCCAGCTGCACCAGCAGGCGCGACAGCTGCTCGTCGGCCTTTTCCGGGTCGCTGGCCATCGCCAGCGCACTGGTGATGGACTGCGAGAACAGGGCGAACTGCGCGGCGAACTGGGCCACGGCCTCGGCCGAACCGAGGGTGCGGCGTCGCTGCTCGGCGCGCGTGCGCGCCTGGTTCAGGCGCCCGTACAGCGCGGAAATCGATTCGACCACGCGGGTACGCGCGGTAGCATCGTCCACCTTCAGCCCGGCCATCAGTTCGGACAGCATGTCCAGGTCGCTGGCCATGCCGCGCATGCCGTCCAGCTGCCCGTCCAGCTGGCGCGCACTGGCTGCCTGCTGGGCGGCTTCGTCCAGCACCTGCAGGCGGCTGCCCAGCGGCGCCAGCGCGGCATCGCCGGCAAGGAATTCGCCGGTGGCGGCGCCGACCCGGTCCTGCGCCTGTACCAGTTCGGCGGCCATCGCTTCGATGCGCGCGGTGTCGATGTAGCGCAGCTCGCGGATGGTCAGCAGGCGACCGCGCAGCGCGGTGATCTCGTTCAGTGCCTCGACAAAGGCCTGTACCTCGTTCCAGTTCTGCGGCTGCAGCCGGCCCAGCAGACCCTTGAAGCTGGCCTCCGCCTCGACCATCGCCTGCGCCGACTGCTCGCGGATGGACTGGACCTTCTCGTATTCGTCCAACACCGATTCGCCGGTGGCGCTGATCTGCCGCAGCAGCGCCTCGGCGCCATCGCAGGCCTCGTCGCCCAGCCAGTGGTGGGCATCGAACAGGCGGCGGGTGTCGGCCACCAGGCGCTGGTAGCGCTGCACCGAGACATCCTGGCCGTCGATCTCGCGGGCCAGGTTGAACAGGTTGGAGATGCCGCGCACCAGCTCCGCATTGCCGATGCGGCCCATGAAAGTGTTGCCGGGCGGACGGCTGGCGGCGAACTCGTCGCTGCTGAACGGCGTCTGCCAGACCTGCATCGGATGGATGCGCGTGGGCTCGGTGCCCTCGGCATGGAACAGCACCATGCGCCCATCCTGCATGAACGCATAGCCGTGGCCGAACACCGGGTTCTGCAGCACGCGCTGGATGGTGTTGTAGACGAACAGCGCCGAGCGCCCGCCTTCGCGCTCATAGAAGATGTACAGCACGTCCTCGCCATTGGGCGAACGGATGCTGCGCTTGAACTGCATGCCGGCCATCGAGGCATCGAAGGCCTTGTGCTCGCCGCCCTGCAGGTAATAGCCGCCGGGGAAGATCACGCCGTGGTCTTCGGGCAGCTGCACACAGGCCTGGACGATGGCGTCGTTGCGCACGATGTCGCCGGTGAGCGTGTTGTAGATCAGCCCGCGCCAGACGGTCTCGCGGTACGGCAGCACCTTCAGCAGCAGCAGCGAGCCGACACGGGCGAACTCGAACTGTGCGTCGTCCAGCGACTGCGTGCTGTCCTCCACCGGTTCGCTGTAGATGCCCTGCCCGGTCTCGGTGTTGTTCTCGACCTTGATGGTCAGGTCGCCACCGGTGGTCTCCACGAACAGGGTGTCGAGGATGTTCAGGTGCGAATGGCGGCCGTTGACCGCGAGGTCGCGGGTAGCCTTGGTCCATTCGAAATCGAACGGCGGCGGCAGCGCGATATCGCGTTCGCCGCGCGCATCGAGATAGGTCAGCTCGCCTTCGCGCGACAGCGCCCAGCGGAACACGCGCACGTCGCTGCTGCGCTCGCCGATCTGGAACGAGGCCAGCAGCTTGTCGCCGACCACGATCAGCTGCAGCAGGCGCGCGTGCTTGTAGTAGGAATACAGCTCGTTGAAGTCGTGCACGAAACCGGGCTGGTCGAGGAAGCTGCCCTTCAGCTCCAGCGAAGCCACGTCGTAGCCATCCTTGCCCTGCACCAGCCGGTACAGGCCGAACACATCCTCGATGCGGGTGTGGGTCTTCAGCCCGATGTAGACGTTGTAGCCGAACAGCAGGCGGTCGGGCCCGACCTGGACGATATCCCGGCCAACGCAGTTGTTTTCGCTGCGGATGCGGAAGCGGCCGATCACCTCCAGGCGGCTGTCACCGAATTCGGCCAGGCGCTGGCGGTTGAGGGTCTCGGCCAGGGCCTGCAGGCGCTGGCCCTGCTCGCTGAGGCGGCGGCGCAGGACTTCGTAGGCACCGCCCTGGGCGACGGCCTGGTCGACGGTGTTGCCGCCGGCCTCCGGCGCGGGGGTTTCGGCGGACGGATGGGTTTCAGACATCAGCAGGCTTCCGGCTCACGGACGGCCGGCCGTGGTCGCGGCCGGCGCGGGCGGGCGATGGCCGCAGCGGCCATCGCCCGGTGCATCAACGGGCGCTGTCGACCACGGCGGCCGACACGGTCGGCGCCACCTCGGCGTCCCCGGCGATCTGCCGCGGTGCCGGTTCGGCCACGGCCACGCCCAGGTAGCGCTGCATCAGCTCCTGCACGATCGGGCTCTTGCCGGCGAAGCCTTCGATCGACTTGCCCAGCGACACCGCCTTGACCAGATTCTCGAACATGCCGCCGTCGCCACCGACCAGGTCGATGTCGGCGTTGCGCAGTGCGCTGGCAATGACGTTGGCGTTCTCGCGCGAGACTTCCTTGCCCGCTTCGATGGAGGCCAGCGCCTGCTTCAGGCTGTTGTCCAGCATCATGCGGAACTCTTCGTGGCCGCGTGCCTGGTCGCTCAGCGAGGCGATCGCCTCGAACTTGCGCACCAGCCCCTCGGCTTCGGCCAGCAGCTTCTTCTGCACCACGCCGGCTTCGGCGTTGCCCAGCGATTCGGTGGCGGTGGCACGGGCCAAGCCCATCTTCTCCTCGCCCTGGGCCTGGGCCTGCAGGGTCTCGGCCAGCACGCGAGCCTCGTTGCTGCCCTGCTTCAGGTTGGCTTCGGCCTTGGCTTCGATCACGCGGGCTTCGGCGATACCGACCTTCTCGATGGCCAGCGCGGAGGCTTCACGCACCTGCGCTTCGGCCAGGCCCGGCGCCGCCTGTTCGGCACGGAAGGCGTCGGCCAGCAGGCGCTTGGCCTCGGCCTGCTTGCCGGCCGCTTCGTGCTCGGCCTGGGCCAGGGTGGTCAGTTCCACGGCACGGTGCTTGGAGGCGGTTTCGCGGGCCTGCGCTTCCTTCACTTCGCGCACCAGCGATTCCTGCGCCTTCGCTTCGGCTTCCAGGATCAGCACCTGCTTCTGGCGGTCGGCCTCGGAGACCTCGCGCACTTCCTTGATGCGCTCTTCTTCCTGGGCCACGGTCTTGTCGATGGAGATGCGTTCGCGGGTGATGTTGGCCACGTCCATCTTGCCCTGCTCGACCACCTTGTCGCGCTCCACGCCCTGCAGCTGCACTTCGCGGTCGGTGGTGACCTGCTCCAGCTGGCGCGCACGCTCGACGCGCTCGGCTTCGATGGCCACCGCACGCTGGCGGTTCTGTTCGGCCACTTCCACTTCGCGCAGGCGGTTCTGGTCGCGGATCTCGATCAGCTGCTGCGCTTCGATGCGTGCGTTCTCGGACAGCTGGCGCTGCTCTTCCTGCACCTTGGCGGTTTCGGCTTCCTCGCGTGCGCGGATGGTCTCGATCTCGCGCTTCTGCCGCGCCTCGGCCTCGGCCTGCTGGCGTTCCAGGGCCAGCAGCGCTTCGCGCGCTTCCACGTTCTTCTTGGTGATGGCGAGCTTCTCGTTCTGCTCCAGCTCGTTGGTCACCACGTTCTGCGCGGCGGTCAGCTCGGTGATCTTGCGGATGCCCTGCGCGTCGAGGATGTTGAACTGATCCAGCAGCGACTTCGGGGTCTGCTCCAGGTAATCGATGGCCACGTCTTCCAGCACGTAGCCGTTGAGATCGTTGCCGATGACCGCGATGATCTCGTCGCGGAATTCCTGGCGCTTCTCGAACAGCTCGGTGAAGTCGAACTTCTTGCCGACCGTCTTCAGCGCCTCGGAGAACTTGGCGTTGAACAGCTCATCGACCGCGTGCTTGTCCGACGCACGGTCGGCACCGATGGCCTTGGCCACGCGCAGCACGTCGGCCTGGGTTTCGTTCACCCGCAGGTAGAAGGCCACGGCGATGTCGGCGCGCATGTTGTCGCGGCAGATCAGGCCTTCCTTGCCGCGGCGGTCGATCTGCAGGGTGATCAGGCTGATGCGCATCAGCTCGGCGCGGTACAGCACCGGGATGATCAGCGCACCGGTGAAGTGCACCTTGGGCGTGGCACTCATGTCGTTGACGATCAGGGCCACGCCCTGGTCGACCTTGCGGTAGAACGCCTTGAACAGTCCGGCCAGGCCCAGCAGCAGGCCTACGACGACGATGATCCCGATCAGGAAGGGGGCCGCGCCAGCGAAACTCATCAGTGATTCTCCTTGTTGCCCGGAAGCAGGTTGTCCTGGAAATCGAGGGCGACCGCGTCGGCGCGGACCACCCGGTAGTAGTGCTGTTCGGCCACGTGCTCGACCAGCACGATGCGCTCGCCACGCTGCAGTTCGATGTCGCTGCGCACCTGCAGGATCAGCCCGGCGCCGCCATCATCGACATTGGCATGGCCGCTGCGGGCGTCCACCCGCGGCGAGGCGACCACGCCGACCCGGCCCAGCAGGGAGGCCTGCGCAACCGGCTGCAGGCGCTGCAGGAAACTGCGGATGGGCCGCAGCAGCAGTGCGGTGATCGGCACGGCCGGCAGCGGCGCGAGCACGGCCACCAGCGTGCCGAAGCCCCAGCGCAGCACGTACGGCAGCGGCAGCAGGATGAAAAGATGGATGAAATAGGTCAACGCCCAGCCGAAGAACCCCAGCAGGGTGACCACGACCATGACCGGCACGCCGCCGAGGCCGAAGCGCTGCAGCAGGGCCGACAGGCCACTGAGGTCGGTGCCGCCGTCCAGCGCACCGTCGGCGCCGAGGTCGCCGAAGCCGTCATCGACCAGGCCAAAAGCGGCAAGTCCCCAATAGACCAGCGATACCGCCAGCACGATGCTGTACGGCAAGGTCGGGTAGCCGAAAACGACAGTGAAGAACTCCTGCATCGCTTGCCTTCCTAGGCTGAGGGGCGCGTGGCACCTGTTCGGAACGCGCCCACCAAGGGCGCTTCCGTGCATCCGGCAGCGGCCTTCATGGCCGCAGCGTTCCCTTCATCCTATGTGAAGAATGCGTGCAGGGACAAATGTGAAGGTGCGGGCCGCCCGCAGGCGGCACCGCACGGGCAACCGTGCCGTTACTCCAGCACGGTGCAGTCGGCGCTGCGCACTTCCTCGACGAACGTGCGCATCTTGTAGCCGTCCTTGATGCCCGGCTCGACCTCGATGCCGCTGGACACATCCACGCCCCACGGCAGGGTGGCGAGGATGGCGTCCTTCACGTTTTCCGGGTTCAGCCCGCCGGCCAGCAGGAACGGGCGGTGCAGGCCGGTGGGAATGCGCGCCCAGTCGAAGGCCACGCCGGTGCCGCCACCGCCGCCCGGGGCGTGGCTGTCGAACAGGAAGCCGGCCGCGCTCGGGTAACGCAGCTGCAGCGTGCGTGCGTTGACGTCCTCGCGACCGCCCATGGCGATGGCTTTCAGGTAGGGCATGTTGAAGCTGCGGCAGAAGCTCTCGTCTTCCTCACCATGGAACTGCAGCAGGGTTGGACGCACGGTGCGCAGCACTTCACGCACCTCTTCCTTGCTGTTGTTGCGGAACAGCGCCACCACGTCGACCATCGGTGCGATCGCCTGGCGCATCGCCCGGGCTTCGGCCGGGGCTACCCGGCGGCTGCTTTCACGGGCAAAGATGAAACCCACCGCGTCCACGCCCAGTTCGCCGGCCAGGCGCACATCGCCGGCGCGGGTCATGCCACAGAACTTGATGCGGGTACGGTAGTAGGAGCGGCTCATAAGGTGACCTCGGCAGGCAGTTGCCAGTTGTCGGGGTACAGCGGCCCCAGGAACACCAGCCCCTGCGGAGGTGCGGTAGGGCCGGCAACGGTGCGATCACGGCCGGCCAGCAGCTCGGCGATCCACTCCACCGGTTTCTCGCCGCTGCCGACCATGATCAGCGAACCGACGATATTGCGGACCATGTGATGAAGGAATGCATTGCCACGCACCGCCACCTCGATCACCTCGCCCTGGCGGCTGACCTGCAGGGACTGCAGTTCACGCCGCGCATGCAGGGCCTGGCACTGCACCGAGCGGAACGCACTGAAGTCGTTCTCGCCGAGCAGGGCCTGGCCGGCGGCATGCATGAGGGTCTCGTCCAGCGCCCGCCGTTCCCAGCTCAGGGTCTGCCGGTCCAGCGCCGGGCGCACCTCGCGGTTGAGCAGGCGGTAGCGGTAGCGGCGCGCGCGCGCCGAGAAGCGGGCGTGGAAATCATCGGCCACCGGCACGCACCAGCGCACCGCGATCGAACGCGGCAGGCGGGTGGTGGTGCCCAGCATCCAGGCGCGCGGGTCGCGCACCGCGTCGGTATCGAAATGCACGACCTGGCACTGGCCATGCACGCCCGCATCGGTGCGGCCGGCACAGACCACCTGCAGCGGCGCGTCGGCCACCGAGGACAAGGCCTTCTCCAGGCTGGCCTGGACGCTGGGTCCGCCCTCGCCCAGGTTCTGCCAGCCCCTGAAATCGCTGCCGTCGTACTCGACGCCGAGCGCGTAACGCATGTGCTGCTACCTCGATGTTGCGGGTGGAGCGACGCTCAGGCCGGGTCGCGTTCGGACCAGACCGCCAGTTCGTTGCCACCGGGCTCGACGAACTGGAAGCGGCTGCCACCGGGGAAAGAGAATACGGGCCGGACGACCTGCCCACCGGCCGCGCGCACCGCGGCTTCGACCGGTGCCAGCAGGTCGGCATACAGCACCAGCAGCGGTGCGCCGGCCTCGGCACGCTGCGGCTGGCCGCGGAAGAAACCGCCCTGCAGGCGGCCATCGTCGAAGGCGGTGTAGTCCTCGCCGTAGTCGACGAACGACCAGCCGAACACGGCCTCGAAGAAGGCACGGCTGGCGGCCGGGTCGACCGAGGCGAACTCAACGTAGTCGATGCGGTTTTCGCGGCTCATGGGCGGCCCCTGTGGTCCAGTGGTCAGTCCAGGCGGGCGAGCAGTTCGCGCGCCTGGGCCTGGCAGTGCACGTCGCCATCGGTGGCGACTTCTTCCAGCAGGGTCCGCGCGGTCTGCGCATCGCCGAGGTCCAGGTAGGCGATGGCCAGTTCCAGGCGCTCCTGGCCCGCGCGCGGGGCCCAGTCGTTGCTGCTGGAGCCTGCGGCCAGGTCCAGGTCTTCGCTGGCTGCCTCCACGGGCTGCGCCTGCTCGGCCTGCTCGGCCGGCAGATCGAACACGCCACGGAATTCCGGCTGCTGCTCGGCGTGCAGGGCATAGTCGGGCACGCCGATCTCATCGGCGGGCACGGGGGCCGCGTCGGCCGGTTCCGGCGCCACGGCCTCGGGTTCGTCCCAGCGCGGTGCGTCGCTCACCGCCGGCGGCAGTTCGTCGCCCTCGTCGGTGACCAGCGCCCCGACCTGCCAGGAGGCCTCGACATCCGCAGCGGGCTGCGCCACCGGTTCGTCCTCCTGCACGACCAGTGCAGACGGCGCCTCGTCGGCCTGCGCGTCATGCGCGTGGACGACATGATCCTCTTCGATGGCCCAGGCCGGCATCGACGGTTCCTGGCGGCCGTCATCTTCGTGGCCGGTGACCCAGGACGATTGTTCGGCCAGCGAATCCAGCGCAGCACCGGCAGGCACCGCAGCGGCCAGCGCCACGGCATCGCCCTCCTCGCGCAGCGGCGGCAGCGGCGAGGGCTTGCGACGGCGCAGCAGCCAGGCGGCGCCGGCCACCAGCAACAGCAGCGGCAGGCCCAGCCAGTACCACGGCGTGCCACCGGCCGGCGCGCCGGGTGCCTGCCCCAGGCGCTGCTGGGCAGCGGCCAGGTCGTTGTCCTTCATCGCGATCAGCGACTGCTGCTGGTCCTTGAGTTTCTCCAGCTCGGCCACGCGCTGCTTCAGCTCGCCGATCTCGGCGTCGCGGGTGGCAACGTCTTCCCTGGCCTGCCGCAGTTGTTCATTGCCCAGCATGTCACCCTCGCTGCCGGCACCGGTGCCGGTGGTTGTGCCCGCGTGCGCGGCGTCGGACGCCAGCGCCGGAGCGATCTCAAGACGTGCCCCGGCCGTCGCGGCAGCGGCGGTGGCCGCCGCCACGGCCGGCGTGGCGGCGGGCGCGGGTGCACCGGCCGGCTGCGGCACGGTCCGCGCCTGGCGCCACTGCGCGGCATGCTCGCGGACCAGCGCGGCGGCTTCATTGCCATCGATCGCGGCCAGCGCATCGCTGCCGGGTACGCGCAGCACCGCGCCCTGCTTGAGCAGGTTCACGTTGCCGCGGATGAAGGCCTCGGGGTTGGCGCGCAGCAGGGCGATCATCGCCCGGTCGCGGCTGATCTGGTTGCTACGGGCCAGCTCACCGGCAATCTGCGAAAGGGTCTGGCCCTGCTGAACGGTGATGTTGCCGTCGGCGCCGGCCTTGGCCGCGGGCGCGGCGGCGCGCGGGCGCGGTGCGGGCGCACGGGCGGCGACGGCAGGCGCCGCCGGCGATGCGGCCTGCGTGGACGGCGCGACCGGCGCGGGCGTGTCGCGGGCGATGGTGTTGGACAGCATGCCGGCCGGGGCGACGATTTCCGGCTCGGCCACGGCCAGCGCACTGGCGGGCGCATCGACCAGCGCCGAGTATTCGCGGACCAGGCGGCCTTGGCCCCAGTCGGCCTCGATCAGGAAGCTCAGCGACGGGGTTTCCACCGGCGTCTGCGAAGTGACCCGCACCACCGCCCTGCCCTGCTTGTTGGTGGTCAGTTCGAACTGCAGTTCGCTGACCAGGCCGGTGGGCCGCTGCAGGCCGACCCGCTCGAAGGTGACGGCCGAGGCCAGCGCCACGCGCAGGTTCTGCAGTTCGGAAGGATCGGCGGACACCACCGGAATTTCGGCCAGAAGCGGCTGGCCGGGGCGCGACAGCACGCGGATGTCGCCCAAGCCCAGGGCCATGGCCGAACTGCTGGCCAGTGCCAGCAGCGCGGCAGAGAGATAGAGGAGCGGGCGTGAGGCGCCCTTGGCCCGTTTATTCATGGGCGACACTATAAAGCGTGCGGACCACGGTCCGCACCCACCCAGGGGGCAGCGCCCGGTAGAGTCGAGCTTGCTCGACTGCCCTCAAAGCAGTCGAGCATGGCTCGACTCTACACAGCGAGGGATCAGCGCTGTTCGGCGGCGACCAGCTCGGCCAGCTGCACGGCATTCAATGCCGCGCCCTTGCGCACGTTGTCCGAGACGATCCACAGGTTCAGGCCGCGCGGGTGCGACAGGTCTTCACGGATGCGGCCGACGTAGACGGCATCGGTGCCCGAGGCGTGGGTGACCGGGGTCGGGTAGCCACCGGCTTCATGGCGGTCCACCACTTCCACGCCAGGCGACTGTTCCAGCAACGCGCGCGCTTCGGCCACGGTCACCTTGTCGCGGGTTTCGATCGCCACCGATTCGGAGTGACCGTAGAACACCGGCACGCGCACGGCGGTCGGGTTCACCAGGATGCTCTCGTCGCCGAGGATCTTGCGGGTTTCCCAGACCAGCTTCATCTCTTCCTTGGTGAAGCCGTTGTCCTGGAAGTCGTCGATGTGCGGGATCAGGTTGAAGGCGATCTGCACCGGGAAGCGCTGCGGATCGATCTCCTGGAAGCTCAGCAGCTGGCCGGTCTGCTTGCCCAGCTCTTCCATCGCCGAACGGCCACCGCCGGACACCGACTGGTAGGTGGAGACGTTGATGCGCTCGATGCCGTACTTGCGGTGCAGCGGCGCCAGCGCCACCAGCATCTGCATGGTCGAGCAGTTCGGGTTGGCGATGATGCCGCGCGGACGGTTGCCGACCTGGTCCGGGTTGACCTCGGACACCACCAGCGGCACGTCATCGTCGTAACGGAAGGCCGAGGAGTTGTCGATCACCACCGCACCGGCGGCGGCGAACTTCGGCGCGTACTCCTTGGAGACGCTGCCACCGGCCGAGAACAGGGCGATCTCCACGCCGCTGGGATCGAAGGTGGCCAGGTCCTGGATCTTCACCTTCTGGCCTTCGAACTCGACTTCGCCGCCGGCCGAGCGCTCGGAGGCGAGCAGGCTCAGTGTACCAACCGGGAAGTTGCGCTCGGCCAGGATGGCCAGCATGGTTTCGCCGACGGCGCCGGTGGCACCGACGATGGCGACGTGGAAGCTGCGTTGTGCATTGCTCATGGGGGAACTCTCACGAAAACGGAAAGGGGGAAAACTCACGCACGACAGCTGGGTTCGGGGAACCTCCTCAGGCGGGGCGCGCAGAGGTTCCCTATCGTTTCCCGGTTTTTTTGCCCAGCACGCCACGCGCGGCGAGGGCCGCGTCGGCGTTGATCGCGCTCGGCATGCGCGCCGCTTCGCCGGCCAGGCCGAGGCCGGCCAGCAGGTTGTCCACGGCCAGCTGCACCATGGCGGTACGGGTGCCCAGCGAGGCGCTGCCGATATGCGGGGTCAGCACCACGTTGCGCAGCGCCAGCAGTTCCGGGCGCACCTTCGGTTCGCCTTCGTAGACATCCAGGCCGGCGGCGGCCAGGCGGCCATGGGCCAGCGCATCGGCCAGGGCCAGTTCGTCGACGATGCCGCCGCGGGCGATGTTCACCAGCGTGGCGGACGGCTTCATCTTCGCCAGCGCGGCCTCATCGATGATGTGGTGCGAGGCCGGGGTATACGGCAGCACGGTGACCAGGTGGTCGGACTGCGCCAGCAGCGTGTCCAGGTCCACGTAGGTCGCGCCGAGCGCGGCTTCGGTCTCGGCCGGCAGCCGCGAACGGTTGTGGTACAGCACCTTCATGCCGAACCCGAGCGCGCCACGGCGGGCCACGCCCTGGCCGATGCGGCCCATGCCAAGGATGCCCAGCGTGCTGCCGTGGATGTCGGCGCCGAGCATGGTCTGGAACGACCACTGCCCCCACTGCCCTTCACGCAGCCAGCGCTCGGATTCGGTGATGCGGCGCGCGGTGGCCATCAGCAGGGCGAAACCGAGGTCGGCCGTGGTCTCGGTGAGCACGTCCGGGGTGTTGCTGGCGAGGATGCCGGCCGCGCTCAGCGCGTCGACATCCAGGTTGTTGTAGCCGACGCCGACGTTGGCGATCACCTGCAGCTGCGCGGCATCGGCCACCTGGGCCGCGCCGATGCGCTCGTTGAGGGTGATGATCGCGCCGTCGACCGAGGCCAGGCGCTGGGCGATCTGCTGCGGCGACCAGGCGGTGACGGTGTCGGTGGCCAGCAGCTGCACGCGATCGCGCAGCGGCGCGATGGCCGCGTCGATCAGCGGCTGGCTCACCCACACCGTCGGCCGGGTATCAGCCATCGATCTGCCCGGGAATGCGCGGGGTGATGGTGCCGACGTCACCGCACTGGGCGCGGTGGCGCAGGGCCTGGTCCATCAGCACCAGGGCCATCATCGCCTCGGCGATGGGGGTGGCACGGATGCCGACGCACGGGTCGTGGCGACCGGTGGTGACCACTTCGACCACGTTGCCCTCGGTATCCAGCGACGGGCCCGGCAGGCGCAGACTGGAGGTGGGCTTGAGGACGATGGACGCGACCACCGGCTGGCCGGTGGAAATGCCACCGAGGATGCCGCCGGCATGGTTGCTGGCGAAGCCCTGCGGGGTCAGCAGGTCACGGTGTTCGGTGCCCTTCTGCGCGGCGCTGGCGAAACCATCGCCGATCTCCACGCCCTTCACTGCGTTGATGCTCATCAGCGCGGCGGCGAGGTCGCCGTCGAGCTTGCCGTAGATCGGCTCGCCCCAGCCCGGCGGCACGTTGTCGGCCACCACGTCCACGCGCGCACCGACCGAATCACCGGACTTGCGCAGCGCATCCATGTACGCCTCCAGCTCGGGCACCTGTTCGGCGTGCGGCCAGAAGAACGGGTTGTCTTCCACCGCCGACCAGTCGAAACCGCCCGGACGGATCTCGCCCAGCTGCGACAGGTAACCGCGCACGGTCACGCCGAAGCGCTCGGCCAGCCACTTCTTGGCGACCACGCCGGCGGCCACGCGCATGGTGGTCTCGCGGGCCGAAGAACGGCCGCCACCGCGCGGGTCACGGATGCCGTACTTGTGCCAGTAGCTGTAGTCGGCATGGCCCGGCCGGAACTGCTGGCCGATGTTCGCGTAATCCTTGCTGCGCTGGTCGGTGTTGCGGATCAGCAGCGCGATCGGGGTGCCGGTGGTCAGGCCCTCGTACACGCCGGACAGGATCTCGACCTCGTCGGCCTCGCGCCGCGCCGAGGTATGCCGGCTCTTGCCGGTGGCGCGACGCTGCAGGTCGTGGGTGAATTCGGCCGCGTCCAGCGCCAGCCCCGGCGGGCAACCGTCGATCACGCAGCCGATGGCCGGCCCGTGCGACTCGCCGAACGTGGTGACGGTGAACAGCTTGCCGAACGAATTGGAACTCACGGGCGCTGCGCCGCCAGTTCGGTGATGCGTGCGCTGTGGGCGATCAGCTCGCGGCATTCGACCGCGAAGATGCCCATCTGGCCGACCTTGAACTCCACCCAGGCGAAATCGACTTCCGGCAGCAGCTTGATCAGGTGCTGTTCGGATTCACCCACTTCGCAGATCAGCAGGCCGTCCTCGCTCAGGTGCAGCGGGGCGTCGCGCAGGATCTTCAGCACCAGGTCCAGGCCGTCGTCGCCGGCACGCAGGCCCATTTCCGGCTCGTAGGAGTATTCCTGCGGCAGGGCATCGGTCTCGTCGTTGGTGACGTACGGCGGGTTGGTGACGATGAGGTCGTAGTGGCGCCCGGTCAGGCCGTTGAACAGGTCCGACTTCAGCAGGGTGACGTTGTGCGCCTGCAGGCGTTCCTTGTTCTCTTCGGCCAGCGACAGCGCGTCATCGCTCAGGTCGACGCCGTCCACTTCCCAGTTCGGGTAGTAGTGGCCCATGGCGATGGCGATGCAGCCCGAACCGGTGCACAGGTCCAGCGCACGGCTGACATCGCGGCCGGCCAGCCACGGCTCGAAGCCGCACTCGATCAGCTCGGCGATCGGCGAACGCGGCACCAGGGCGCGCGAATCACTCTTGAAGCTGAGGCCGGCGAACCAGGCTTCACCGGTCAGGTAGGCGGCCGGGACGCGCTCGTCGATGCGGCGCTGGAACAGTTCCAGCACGCGGACCTTCTCGGCCTGCAGCAGGCGCGCCTGGCCGTAGGCCGGGCCGAGGTCGTGCGGCAGGTGCAGGCTGTGCAGCACCAGCTGGGTGGCCTCGTCCAGGGCGTTGTCGTAGCTGTGCCCGAAGGTCAGCCCGGCTTCGTTGAAACGGCTGGTGCCGTAGCGGATCAGGTCGATGATCGTGTGGAGTTCGGCGGCCGTTTCAGCGGTCATGGCGGTACTGCGGGCAAAGTGGCCCACGATTATAGAGGCTGGCGCCCGCGGCGGCATCCGTTGCGACGGAAACGATCAGGCTGCAGCCGGTATGATGGGGATTACTTCCTGCGGGGGCTCCCATGTTCAATCGCAACGTCGGCATCATCCTGCTGATCGCCCTGGCGGCGGGCCTGGGCCTGCTGGCCGCGCAGCAGGTGTTCGCGCCGAAGCCGCCGGCCAACCAGCCGGCCACCGAAGCGATCACCCTGTACCCGCACACCCGCGAGCTGCCCGATTTCAACCTGGCCCAGTCCGATGGCACCCGGCTCATCCCCGGCGAGCTGAAGGGCCACTGGACCCTGGTGTTCCTGGGTTTCACCTTCTGCCCGGACGTCTGCCCCACCACCCTGGCCGAGCTGGCCGGTGCGCAGAAGCAGTGGGAAGCCCTGCCCGACACGCTGCGCCCGCGCGTGCTTTTCGTGTCGGTGGACCCGGACCGTGACAACGCCATCCGCCTGGGCGAGTACGTGCACGGTTTCCACAAGGACACCCTGGCCGCCACCGCCGACATTCCCTCGCTGGAGCGCTTCGCCACCTCGCTGGGCTTCGTGTTCCAGAAGGTGCCGGGCAAGCATTTCGACGAGAATCCAGAGGATTACACCGTCGAGCACTCGGCCAGCCTGGCCGTGCTCGACCCGCAGGGCCGCCTTGCCGGCCTGGTGCGGCCCCCGTTCAACGCGCCGGCCATCGCCCGCGACCTGCAGAAGCTGACCGAGAAATCCGCCCCATGAGCCTGACCACCGCCCTGACGTACGCCCTGCCCCACCGCCTGCTGTCCTCGATGGCGCGCTCGCTGGCGTACTCGGACGACCCGCGCGTGTCGCGCTGGCTGATCGACACCGTCACCCGCAAGTTCAACGTCAACCTGGACGAAGCGGCCAACCCGGACCCGCGCAGCTACCCGACCTTCAACCAGTTCTTCACCCGCGCCCTGAAGCCGGGCGCGCGCGTGGCCGATGCCGATCCGCGCAGCCTGGTGATGCCGGCCGACGGCCGCATCAGCCAGCTGGGGAAGATCGAGGCCGGCCGCATTTTCCAGGCCAAGGGCCAGTCCTTCACCGCCGCCGAGCTGCTGGGCAGCGACGAGGACGCCAAGCCGTACAACGACGGCCTGTACGCCACGGTGTACCTGTCACCGCGTGACTACCACCGCGTGCACATGCCCTGGACTGGCACCCTGCGCGAGACCGTGCACGTGCCGGGCCGCCTGTTCAGCGTCGGTCCGGCCGCGGTGAACGGCGTGCCGCGCCTGTTCGCCCGCAACGAGCGCCTGGTCTGCCATTTCGATACCAGCTTCGGCCCGATGGTCAGCGTGATGGTCGGTGCGCTGCTGGTGTCCGGCGTGGAAACGGTGTGGAGCGGCGAAGAGATCCCGGCCTACGGCGACCGCATCACCCGCAAGGATTACCGCGGCCAGGGCATCCAGCTGGAGCGTTTCGCCGAAATGGCGCGCTTCAACTACGGCTCGACCGTGATCGTGCTGTTGCCGCCGGGCGTGGCCGAATTCGCCCCGCAGCTGGGCGCCGAAAGCCCCGTGCAGCTGGGCCAGGCGCTGGCAACTCTGCGCTGAGGAAGCGGCAATGCCGGGCCTGTAGAGCCGAGCCCATGCTCGGCTGCCGGCAAAAACAGCCGAGCATGGGCTCGGCTCTACAGAAAGCGGTGCGTTACTGCAGGGTCGGGGCCGGGCCGACGTCGACGCCGTCGTAGTCTTCCACGCCGGTCTGGCTGGCCAAAGCGGCCAGTTCCTGGTTGCGCAGGTCCAGCGACGCTTCGTCGTGGATCTCCACGCGCTCCACGTGCAGCACGTGGAAGGGCGCATCGCCCTCTTCCGGCTCCTGCTCGAACAGTTCAATCACCTCGTAACCCTGCGCCTGCAGAGTGGTCGCCAGCGCCTGCAGGCGGTCCGGGGTGGAATGCACGAAGTAATAGCCCCACAGCAGGGGCGTGGCGAGATCCCAGTCGGTGTTCTCGCGCAGGTTGGCGAACAGATCGCGGGTTGCTTCCAGGTCCATGGCTCTCTTCCGGTTCGGTTACTTGTCGCAGCCCTGCAGCTTCAGCACCTGGCCGGGGCGCAGGCTGTAGCTGGGGGCCTTCAGGCCGTTGGCGCGCGCCAGGGTCGGCACTTCGCACTGGAACTTCGCCGCAATGCGGCCCAGGGTATCGCCCTTGCCGACCTTGTAGGTCTTGGCAGGCTTGGCCTTGGGCGCCGCCGGGCGCGGTGCGGCCACCGGCGCGGTCGGTGCGGTCGGCACCGTGGCGCTGGCGTTCGGGTCGGCCAGCGGCACCACGCCGCCCACGGCCACGCTGCCGGTGTAGCTGGCGGCGGTCGGGCGCACGATGGCCGCATTCAGATCGGCGGTGATCAGGGTGCGGGCCAGGTCCGCGCGCGGGCCGCTGACGCAGTTGCGCTGGTACAGGCCGGTGATGCGGGTGGTGGCGTTGATCAGCGTACCGGCCGGAATCCAGCCATCGGCCTCATAGCGCGGGTTGAGGTTGCGCAGCGCGCGCATGTAGCCGTCACGCGTGCCGTGGCTGCCCAGGCAGATGGTCAGCTCGTAGATGGTGGTCGACTTGGCCAGGCGCAGGGTGGCCGGCTGCGCGCTGATCTTCGGGAACTCCACGCCGTACTGCTGCGGGTGCAGGAAGATCCACGCCGCGGCGATCACCATCGGCACGTAGTCCTTGGTCTCGCCGGGGAACTGGTTGTAGACGCTGTCGGTCCAGAAGCTCTGCCCGCCGCTCTGCTTGAACACGCGTGCGGCACGGCCTTCGCCACCGTTGTAGGCGGCCACCGACATTTCCACGTTGTTGTTCAGTTCGCGCAGGCGCTCGTTGAGGTAGCTGGCGCTGGCTTCGGCGGCGCTGCGCGCGTCGAAGCGGGTATCGAAGCCGGTGCCGTCCGGGCCGAGGCCGAAGCGGCGGCCGGTAGCCGGCATGAACTGCATCAGGCCGGCCGCACCAGCGCGCGAGGACGCATGTACGCGGCCATTGGATTCCTTGGCCATGATGCCGAACAGCAGCGCCTCGGGCAGGCCGCGCTTTTCCCACTCGGGCCACATCACCGCGCGCAGGTTCTGGTAGTTCTCGTAGCTGGTCAGCAGGGCCGGACGCATGTCGGTCAGCCAGCGGCGGATGCCCGCCTGCACGGCCGGGTTGTAGTCGACCATGTTGTCGAAGGCGTGGCGCTTGTCGTTGAGCAGGGCCGCGGCGCGGGCGGCCTCGGGCACGTCGGCGGTCAACGGGCCCACGTGGTCCGGGTCGGCCTCCAGGCGGTCGCCGCCCTCGTCGGCGCTGTCATCGCTGGCGGCCGCGTCGGCATCACGCTTCAGCAGGCGCTTGTAGGTGGCCAGCATGTTGCTCATCTGGCAGCCCTTCTGCTTCACGCATTCGCTGATGACATCTTCCATGTCCTCCAGCGCCGCGTCGGCTTCGTTGCTGCCCTTGGGGTCGGCATTGGCGACCAGCAGCAGGGCATCGCTGTAGCGTTTCTCGGCGGTGGCCATGCGCTGCTGCAGCGCATCGGCCTTGGCCTGGTCCCGCGCCGAAACACGCTGCGCATGGGCGTCGGGCGCCAGGGATACCAGGCCGGCAAGCGCCAGCAGCGGCCAACCACGGGAAATCAGGACAGGAACGGGCATTGGTGGCACTGTGTGCGAAACAGGCAGGCAGAGTAGCGGTGCCGCCAAGGTCCGGGCAACCCGGCCGTCGGCCCGCTACCGTCGGCGGTTAACATTGGGCGCATTCACCACAAGGGCTGGACCATGGATCCGATTCTGCTCGGCAAAGGCATCACCGACGATGTGGCTGTCACCCTGCTGCCGAAACTCGGCAACCGCCATGGCCTGGTGGCCGGTGCCACCGGTACCGGCAAGACCGTGACCCTGATGACCCTGGCCGAGGGCTTCTCGCGGCTGGGCGTGCCGGTGTTCCTGGCCGATGTGAAGGGCGATGTGTCCGGCCTGGCCGTACCCGGCACCGGCGCCGATGCCCTGCTGCAGCGCGCCGCCGAGATCGGCGTGGCCCACTACGCACCGGCCGCCAGCCCCACTGTGTTCTGGGATCTGTACGGCAAGCTCGGCCACCCGGTGCGCACCACCATCAGCGAGATGGGCCCGACCCTGCTGGCGCGCATCCTGGAGTTGAACGACACCCAGGCGGGCGTGCTCGACATCGTCTTCAAGCTGGCCGACGACCGTGGCCTGCTGCTGCTGGACATGGACGACCTGCGCGCCCTGCTGGGCCTGGTGGCCGAGGAACGCAAGGACATCTCCACCGAGTACGGCCTGGTCAGCGCACAGTCGATCGCGGCCATCCAGCGCTCCGTGCTGCGCCTGGCCCAGGACGGCGGCGAAGGCTTCTTCGGCGAACCGGCGGTGGAACTGGCCGACCTCATGCGGGTCAATCACGACGGACGCGGCGTGATCGGCATCCTCGCCGCCGACCAGCTGGTACTCAAGCCCAAGCTCTATTCCACCTTCCTGCTGTGGCTGCTGTCGGAACTGTTCGAGCAGCTGCCTGAAGTGGGCGACCTGGACAAACCCAAGCTGGTCTTCATCTTCGACGAGGCCCACCTGCTGTTCGACGACGCGCCGGCCTCGCTGGTGCAGCGCATCGAGCAGGTGGTGCGGCTGATCCGCTCCAAGGGCGTGGGCGTGTACTTCTGCTCGCAGTTCCCCGACGACGTGCCGGGCAACATCCTCGGCCAGCTCGGCAACCGCGTGCAGCACGCGCTGCGTGCCTTCACCCCGCGCGACCAGAAGGCGGTGAAGACCGCCGCCGAGACCTTCGTACCGAACCCGAAGCTGGACGTGGCCAAGGCCCTCAGCCAGCTCGGCACCGGCGAAGCGCTGGTGTCCACGCTGCAGGACAAGGGCGTGCCGATGCCGGTGCAGCAGACGATGATCGCCCCGCCGCGCTGCCGCATGGGGCCGATCACCGAAGCCGAGCGCGCGCAGGTGCGTGCGGGCAGCCCGGTCGGCACCCGCTACGACACCGCAGTGAACCGCGAATCGGCCGCCGAACTGCTGGCCCAGCGCGCGCAGAAGGCCACCGAGCAGGCCGCAGCCCCGGCCGCCCGCAGCCGCGAGCAGGACGAGGCGCAGGAAGGCGGCTTCGGCCAGTCGATCAAGGACGCGATCTTCGGCACCAAGCGCCGCCAGGGCATGATCGAAACCATGGCCAAGCAGACCACGCGCACGGTCGGCACCAAGCTGGGCAACCAGATCGTGCGCGGCATTCTCGGTGGCATTTTCGGCGGCAAGCGTTGATCTTCCACTGCCGGGGTCAGAGCCCTTTCCGCTGGAAAGGGATCTGACCCCGGGCTCCGACCCCACTTCCTATTCGTCATCCTGAAAAGAAGTCGTACTGCATGTCCCGCTGGCGTCCCCCCGCAGAAAAAAGCACCGCCCTGATCACTGCCGCCGGCCACGCCCGGTTGAAAGCCGAGCTGGATGACCTGTGGCGCGTGCGCCGCCCCGACGTGGTGAAGGCGCTGGCCGCGGCCGCTGCCGAAGGCGACCGTTCGGAGAATGCCGAGTACACCTACCGCAAGAAGCAGCTGGGCGAGATCGACCGCCGCGTGCGCTACCTGACCAAGCGCCTGGAATCGCTGCGCGTGGTCGACACCACGCCGACCGATCCGCAGGCGGTGTTCTTCGGTGCGTGGGTGGAGCTGGAGAACGTGGACAGTGGCGAGACCAGCCGCTACCGCATCGTCGGCCCGGACGAGACCGATGCCGGGCTGGGCTGGATCAGCATCGATTCGCCGCTGGCGCGGGCGCTGCTGAAAAAGCGCATCGATGACGAATTCGCGGTGGAGCTGCCCGGTGGGCAGTTCACGTTCGCGGTGATCGGGGTGGAGTACGCGCCGCGGTAGAGTCGACTGTTAGTCGACTCTCTGTCGGTCGACTATCGCGCGCAGCGCGGGATTTTCATGGGTGCAGGAAGAGCAGTCGACTAACAGTCGACTCTACCGAAGCAGCGTCAGCGGCGGCGGGTAGTGGCGGCCGAAGCGCAGCGGGCGGAAGTAATCGGCGTTGCGGTAGAAGGCGGCATCCTGCACCTCATGCCAGCCGGGAATACCGGCCAACGGCAGCGGCCGCAGCTGCAGCGGATCGCCCAGCACCCGGCCCTCGTCGATGGCTCGGGTGACCGTCTCGATGCATCCCGCCTCACCATCGCCCTGCACCACCACGCACTTGCCGACCAGTAGCCGGCCCGGCAGCAGCGCCTGCTCCATCAGCGCATGGCCGAACACCGCCACCACAGCGATGCCACCGCCCTGCCAATGCGAAGCATCGAACAGTGCGTGCCAGTCGTGCGCGTCCCATGCGGCCAGCACGCCGGCATCGCGCACCTGCACGACCACGCCGGTTTCATCGAACTGGGTCAGCGCGGCCTGTGCGCGGTTACGCTGGCCGGGCGCCATCGCCGCGATATGCAGGCACTGCCGTGCATTGAGCACGCGCTTGAGCCGGGGAAAACCCGCCCAGACCAGCGCATTGAACAGGTCGTGCCAGTTGTCCGCGCGGGTCGCGAGGCGGCCCCGGGCGATGCGGGTTTCATAGTGCAGGCCATCGGCCAGCAGCGCGGCATCCTGCTCGACCAGCTGCAGCCCAGGCAGGGCCAGCCGGGCATCCAGCGCGGCGACGGTCGGCCAACCCGGTCCCGCCAGCAGATCGGCAAAGCCGCGCACGCCATCGAACAGCGGATGCTCGAACACCCGCGCATCGACCGCCGCACGCGGCGGCGGGATGAAGCGACGAGGGCCGCCTGCGTCGCCGCCGGCGGCCGTCGCTGCGGTCACAGCACCTTGAGGTCGAACGCCGGACGCGTGGCGCTGGCCAGCGCGTCACCGTACAGGTCGTGCTCGTCGCTCTCGGTGATCTCCACGTCGACGAACTCGCCCACGCGCAGCGGCACCTGGTCGGCGTTCTGGATGTGCACCAGGCCGTCGATCTCCGGCGCATCGGCCTTGGAACGGGCCACGGCGATATCGCCTTCGATGGCATCGACCAGGCACTGCTGCACGGTGCCGATCTTGGCTTCCAGACGCGCGGCGGAAATCTGCGCCTGCTTCTCCATGAAGCGGGCCAGGCGCTCCTGCTTCACTTCTTCCGGCACGGCATCGGGCAGGTCGTTGGCGGTAGCACCCTCGACCGGCGAATAGGCGAACGCGCCCACGCGGTCCAGCTGTGCTTCGTCCAGGAACGACAGCAGCTCTTCGAACTCGGCCTCGGTCTCGCCCGGGAAGCCGACGATGAAGGTCGAACGCACGGTGATGTCCGGGGCGATGCGGCGCCAGTTCTGCACGCGCTCAAGGGTCTTCTCGACCGCGCCCGGGCGCTTCATCAGGCGCAGGATGCGCGGGCTGGCGTGCTGGAAGGGGATGTCCAGGTACGGCAGGATGCGGTTCTCCGCCATCAGCGGCACCACTTCGTCCACGTGCGGGTACGGGTAGACGTAGTGCATGCGCACCCAGGCATCGAGCTCGGACAGGCCTTCGCACAGCGCCTTCAGGCGGGTCTGGTAGGCCTTGTCGCGCCACATCTTCTCGGCGTACTTCACGTCCACGCCGTAGGCCGAGGTGTCCTGCGAAACCACCAGCAGCTCGCGCACGCCGCCGCGCACCAGGCGCTCGGCTTCGCGCAGCACCTCATCCACCGGGCGCGAAACCAGCTTGCCGCGCATCGACGGGATGATGCAGAAGCTGCACTTGTGGTTGCAGCCCTCGGAAATCTTCAGGTAGGCGTAATGGCGCGGGGTCAGCTTGATGCCGTAGTCCGGCACCAGGTCCACGAACGGGTCGTGCTTGGGCGGCAGCGCTTCGTGCACCGCTTCCATCACGCTCTGGTAGTCCTGCGGGCCGGACACCGCCAGCACGTTCGGGTACGCCTCGCGGATCTGCTCCGGGCGCTTGCCCAGGCAGCCGGTGACGATGACCTTGCCGTTCTGGTTCATCGCCTCGCCAATGGCGTCCAGCGATTCGGTCACCGCCGAATCGATGAAGCCGCAGGTGTTGACCACCACCACGTCGGCCGAATCGTAGGACGGGACGATGTCATAACCTTCCGAGCGGAGCTGGGTCAGGATGCGCTCGGAATCGACAAGGGCCTTCGGGCAGCCAAGGCTGACGAAGCCGACTTTGGGGTTCAGCTGGGACATGGAAATCGCGGGACTCTGGGGGCCTGGGCCCCTGCCGGCATGGCAGGGGGACCTGGGGGCCGGGGCCTGAAAGGGCGCCAGTATAACGGGGTTGGTGGCCGGGCTCTGAATGGCCAGCCGCCTGATCGCGCACAGCCGCTGACACGCCGCTAACCCGGCCAGCGTCGACAATGCAGGCCTGTCCCCTGCAACGAGGTACCCGACGATGTCCGAATGGATCACCCTGGATACGCATCATGGCCCGGTCCGCGCCTGGCAGGTCCTGCCCGAGGGCAAGCCGCGCGCGGCGCTGGTGGTCATACAGGAAATCTTCGGGGTCAACGCGCACATGCGCGGGGTGGCCGAGCGCTTCGCCGCCGAAGGCTACGCCGTGCTGGCACCGTCGTTCTTCGACCTGGTGGACGGCCCGGAATCCGACCCCGATGCCCTGCCCTACAGCCCCGAGGGCGTGAAGGACGGCCTGGAGCGGGTCAACACCCTGGGCATGGAAAAGGCGCTGGAAGTGGTCCGCGCCGCGGCGACGCGCCTGGCCCCCCATGGCAAGGTCGGCACCGTCGGCTACTGCTGGGGCGGCAGCGTGGCCCTGCTGGCGGCGATGCGCCTGGGCCTGCCCTCGGCCAGCTACTACGGCGGCCGCAACGTCAATTTCCTCGACGAAACGCCCAAGGCCCCGGTGATCTTCCACTTCGGCGCCCAGGACAAGAGCATCCCGCCGGAAGCCGTGCAGGCCCACCGCGAAAAGCTGCCGCAGATGGCCACCTACGTCTATCCGGCCGACCACGCCTTCAACCGGGAGGTCGGACATGCGTATGATCCAGACAGCGCCGCCCTGGCGCTGCAACGCACCCTGGACTTCTTCACGGAGCATCTTGGATGAGCGATTTCGAACTGGATTCACGCCTGGCCACCGACAGCGTCCTGGTAGCAGAAGGCCCGTTGTCGCAAGTGCGGTTGATGAACGACGAACGATTCCCCTGGCTGGTGCTGGTGCCGCGCCTGGCCGGGATCACCGAATGGATCGAGCTGGACGGCGAGCAGCAGGACAAGCTGCGCACCGAACTCAACCGCGCCTGCAAGGCCCTGCACGGCACGGACGGGGTGGAGAAGATCAACATCGGCGCGCTGGGCAATATCGTGCGCCAGCTGCATTTCCACGTGATCGGCCGCCACGACGGCGATCCGGCGTGGCCGGGCCCGGTCTGGGGCAGTGGTCCGGCGCACCGCTACGAGCCGGCCGCACTGGACCAGCATGTCGCCTACTGGAAGGAACGGCTAGGATATCCGGCCCATCCCTGAGCCTTTGACGACCCGATGCGCTTCAATCTCGTCGCCGCCATCCTGCTGATCCTGATCGGCTTGTTCATGCTCGCCAGCAACCTGGGCTGGACGCACCTGAACCTGTCCAAGCTGTTCCTGACCTGGTGGCCGGTCGGCCTGGTCGGCGTCGGCATCGCGATGCTGTTCGGACGCGGCAAATAAAGGTAGCGCCGGGCCATGCCCGGCGAATGCACCACGCGGCCCATACGAAAACGCCGGGCATGGCCCGGCGCTACCGATATGTTGATCAGGTGCGCGGCAGGGTCACGCCGGTCTGGCCCTGGTACTTGCCGCCGCGGTCCTTGTACGAGGTCTCGCAGACGTCGTCGGCCGCCGCCTGGAAGAACAGCATCTGGGCCACGCCTTCGTTGGCGTAGATGCGCGCCGGCAGCGGCGTGGTGTTGCTGAATTCCAGGGTCACGTGGCCTTCCCACTCCGGTTCCAGCGGGGTCACGTTGACGATGATGCCGCAGCGGGCATAGGTGCTCTTGCCCAGGCACACAACCAGGGTGTCGCGCGGGATGCGGAAGTACTCCACCGTACGCGCCAGCGCGAAGCTGTTCGGCGGGATGATGCACTCATCACCGACGATGTCCACGAAGCTGCCCGGGTCGAAGTGCTTGGGGTCGACGATCGTGGAGTTGATGTTGGTGAACACCTTGAACTCGCGCGAGCAGCGCACGTCGTAACCATAGCTGGAGGTGCCGTAGCTGACGATGCGCTCGCCGTTGGCGTGCTTCACCTGGCCGGCCTCGAACGGCTCGATCATGCCGTGCTGCTCGGACATGCGGCGGATCCAACGGTCACTCTTGATGCTCATGCTTTGTCCTGGGTACGAGGGGGCGCGTGGATTCTAGCAGGGGGCCGGGCACGCACGCCGCAGCCCCGCAGGCCTGGCCTTACAGCAGCGAGGACAGGATCTGGATCGAGGCACGCGGGCGCTTGCCCACCTCCTCCACCAGACGCTCGGCGGCGCGGCGGTAGGCCTGGGCCGCGGTCGACTCGGGCTGGGCGACGGTGATCGGGCTGCCGGCATCCCCCTGTTCGCGGATGTCGATCTGCAGCGGCAGCGACCCCAGCAGCGGCACGCCGTACTGCGCGGCCATGCGCTCGCCACCGCCCTCGCCGAACAGGTGCTCGACGTGGCCGCAGTTGCTGCAGGTGTGCACGGCCATGTTCTCGACGATGCCCAGCACCGGCACCTCCACCTTCTCGAACATCTTCAGCGCCTTCTTCGCATCCAGCGTGGCGATGTCCTGCGGCGTGGTGACGATGACCGCACCGGCCAGCGGAATCTTCTGCACCAGGGTCAGCTGGATGTCACCGGTACCCGGCGGCAGGTCGATCAGCAGGTAGTCCAGGTCGTCCCACAGCGTGTCTTCGAACAGCTGGGTCAGGGCGGCGGTCGCCCGCGGCGCGCGCATGATCAGCGGCGTCTCGTCTTCCACCAGGTAGCCGATGGACATGGTGTCCACGCCGAACGCGCGCATCGGCTCGATGCTCTTGTTGTCCGGGCTTTCCGGGCGGCCGGACAGGCCGAGCATGGCCGGCACGCTGGGGCCGTAGATATCGGCATCGAGCACGCCCACGCGGGCACCGAGCTGCTGCAGCGCCACGGCCAGGTTCACCGAGGTGGTGGACTTGCCCACGCCTCCCTTGCCCGATCCCACCGCGATCACGTTGCGGATGCGCGCATGGGGCGAAAGGCCCTTCTGCACCTGGCTGGCATGGGGACGACGGGCGGGGCTGTTCACTGCGGACTCCGGAAGCGGTTCATGGGGCGGGCAACCTCACATCATACAAGTTCAGCCAGGCGCAGCCCTTCCCCTCATGCGCGCGTAGCGGGCCAATACTGAACCTCCGCCGCACGAAGACTGCCGCCTTCGACAGATTCTCCTGCCAACGCTGATTCAGCCGACCGCATTTAGGTGAAACGCGAAACTCATTTTAAATTCAATAATTAAGAATAAGTGAATATATTATTAAGCCGACTTGAAGGCGAAACGCCAAACTCGGCAAATAAATTCCCATCCAATTGATTTTTCAAGAGAATTATCCGACCTACGCAGAGATTTCTTACAACCCCGTGCCATTAACGTTAATGCCGTGTTACGTTCGGCCCCACAGCCTGGAAACTGAAGGCTGATTGAATGCCCCGGGAACGGGGGCGCCTGCATTTACTTAATGGATGGGATATCGCAATGATTCGTCGTCGCACCAATGTCGTCCGCCACCCGCTCTCGCTCGCGCTGCTCGGCAGCCTGCTCGCCACCGCCCTTCCCGCCTTCGCCCAGGACAGCAAGGAAACCACCGACCTCGGCCGCGTGACCGTCACCGGTTCGCTCATCCCGCAGACCCAGGTGGAAAACCACACTCCGGTGCTGACCGTCACCGCCGAGGACATCCAGACCCGCGGTTTCACCAGCATCGCCGAAGTCCTGCAGCAGTCCTCGCTGACCACCGGCGGCCTGCAGGGCGGCCAGTCCTCCGCCGCCTTCACCCAGGGTGCCGAAGCGGCCGGCATGTTCGGCCTGGACCCGGGCTACACCAAGTACCTGATCAACGGCCGCCCGATGCTGCAGTACCCGGCGCTGTACAACGGCAGCGACGCCTTCAACAACATCAGCGGCATCCCGATCGACATCGTCGAGCGCATCGAGATCCTGCCGGGCGGCCAGTCGTCGCTGTACGGCTCCGATGCCATCGCCGGCGTGGTCAACATCATCCTGAAAAAGCGCATGGATGGCGGCACGATCAACGTGCGCGGCGGCGCCTACACCGAGGGCGGCGGCAACAACGTCCGGGTCAGCGTGGCCAAGGGCTTCAACAGCGCCGATGACCGCTTCAACGCGCTGTTCAACGTGCAGTACGAAAAATCCAGTCCGATCTGGGGCTACCAGCGCGACCTGACCAAGGTGAACAACCCCGGCGGTTACAGCGCGCAGGTGCCGTCCAACGACTTCCTCGTCTACCTGCCCGACGAAAACAACGCATTCGTCATGATGGACCCGACCCGCTGCGCCAGCGTGGCCGGGCAGTTCGGCGGCACCACCGAACTCGGCGTGCGTGCGGCCGGTGAGTCCTGCGGTTCCAAGTACAGCGCCGGCTACCGCACCATCAAGAACGCCAAGGAAAGCAGCCAGTTCTATTCCTCGCTCAACTTCCAGGTCAACGAGAACTTCGAACTGTTCGCCGAAGCGCTCTACAGCCTTGAAGAGATCAACTACGTCACCGGTTCCGGCTACACGTTCTGGAGCACCGGGCCGGGCTTCGGCTACATCTACGACCAGGACACCGACCAGTACATGAGCCTGCAGCGCGCGTTCGCGCCGGAGGACATCGGCGGCCAGGGCTACCGTGACATCCAGGAAACCAACCGCAACAAGGCCTACCAGATCACCCTGGGCGGCCGCGGCACCTTCGGTACCAACTGGGATTACAGCGCCAGCTTCAGCCGCGGCGAATACAAACTGACCGAGCGCGGCTTCGCACGCTGGGCCGAGCCGATCGACAGCTGGTTCGAACAGAATGTGTTCGGTCCGGTGCTTGGCCAGACCGACGATGGCTACAACATCTACAGCCCGAACTGGGGCGCGTTCTACTCGCAGCTGCCGGCGGGCGCATTCCAGAGCTTCACCGGCTACACCTACAACCAGAGCCGCACCTGGCAGAACCTGGGCCGCGTGCAGCTGACCAACAGCGGGCTGTTCTCGCTGCCCGGTGGCGACGCCGGCCTGGGCATCGTCGTCGAAGGCGGCAGCGAAGGCTGGGACTACAGCCCGGATGCACGCCTGCTCAACGGTGATGTCTGGGGCACCACTTCGGTGGCCGGCGCTGGCCATCGCAGCAACTGCGCGGTGACCGGCGAACTGCGCCTGCCGCTGCTCGACTCGCTCACTGTCACCGGTTCGGGCCGCTACGACGCCTTCAAGATCGCCGACAACACGGTCGACAAGTCGACGTACAGCATCGGCGTCGAGTTCCGTCCGATTGAAAGCCTGCTGTTCCGCGGCAAGTACGGCACCGCCTTCCGTGCGCCGTCGCTGCCCGATGCATTCCAGGGCGAAAGCGGCTTCTACACCGCCGCCACCGACTACTACCGCTGCGCCCAGCTCGGCTTCGCGCCGGCCGACACCGTCGGCTGCCCGTATGCAGACCAGTCCACCTTCGGCGTGCAGTCGGGCAACCCGGAGCTGGAACCGATCACCGCCGATGTGTGGAACGCCGGCGTGGTCTGGGCACCGATGGCCAACCTGTCGCTGTCGGTGGATTACTACCGCTGGAAGATCGAGAACGAGGTCGACACCCTCAGTTCCGACCAGCTGCTGCGTGCCGAGTACTACTGCCGCAACAACCTGGACAACAACACCAACGCCACCTGCCAGAACGTGGCCGACTGGGTCACCCGCGATGCGTCGGGCAACCTCGACCAGATCTACACGCCCAAGCTCAACGTGGCACGGCAGAATCTCAATGCACTGACCGCCAGCTTCAAGTATGTGCAGGACATCGGCCGCTTCGGCTCGCTGCAGTTCGCCAGCAACTACACCAACATCCTCAAGCGCGAAGTGCAGCCGCAGACCGGCGATGACTACCTGGACCTGCTGCGCGATCCGTATGCGATGTGGAACTACCAGGCCTTCGCCAAGGTGCGAGCCGATGGTTCGATCGGCTGGGCGAAGAACCAGTGGACCACCACCCTGTACTACAACTACATCGGCCGTACCCCCAACTACATGGCGTACCTGGGCGAAAGCTACGACTACGTCCACTCCTCGGGCTACAAGGCGGGCAAGTGGGGCTCGTACACCACCTACAACCTGAGCGTGAGCTACCGCGCGATGGACAACCTGACCCTGTCGCTGATGGTCAACAACGTGTTCAACAAGAACCCGTCGAGCCAGCGCCACAGCTTCGGCGGCAACAGCAGCGCACCGTACAACGAAAACCTCTACAACCCGTACGGCAGGGCGATCTACGCCCAGATGCAGTACGACTTCGGCGCGAAATAAGCGCCTCGACGCTCCAGTGATGACTGGCACTGGCCCCGCTTCGGCGGGGCCATTTTTTTGCCCGCGTGGCCGGCCCACGGGCGCCGCAATGGCGGCCCCCCCCCCCCCCCTGCCCGCCGTCACAACCCGAACTGCCAACTGAACATCCGGCACCGTATCCACCGTCTACAGGGGGGCGGAACGGCCTGCTGTGCAGCAAAACCTTTCATTTGAAATCAACGCCTTGGATCAAAAATCCATCCAAATCAGCACTTTGCCTACTTTGGCTTCATGACGGGAGCATGAACAGTTGACACGGCAAGTTAAGGTCGTGTTAACGTCGGCTCATCGGCCTGTGAAGCCGGTTACAGAACGGGGCGAAAAGCCCTCCAGGGACGACAGGTCCACGCGCCTGTCGAGAATTGATACATCAGGGGATCCATCCATGACCATCCGCACGGCGCTCAGCCGCCACCCGCTGAGCTTTGCTCTGACGTCCGCCCTGCTGGCAGCCGTCGTCTCGCCCGCCTTTGCCCAGGAAGCCGGCAACGAAGCCGGTGGCAAGAGCGCCACCAACCTGGACCGCGTTTCGGTCGTCGGCTCGCGCATCAAGCGCGCTGAAGTCGAAGGCCCGGCGCCGGTCACCGTCATCTCGCGCGCCGACATCGACCGCGAGGGCTTCCAGTCGGTCGGCGACATGCTGCAGACCCTGACCCAGAACACCACCAGCTCGTTCACCGGCGACCTCGCCGTGACCGGCTTCACGCCCAACGCCCAGGTGGTCAACCTGCGCAACCTGGGCCCGGGCTACACCCTGACCCTGGTCAACGGCCGCCGCCCGGCGCAGTACCCGCAGCCGTACAACCGCGACAACAACGTGGTCAACATCAAGGCCATCCCGAGCTCGATCGTCGAGCGCGTTGAAGTCCTGACCGGCGGCGCCTCGGCCATCTACGGTTCGGACGCTGTCGCCGGCGTGATCAACATCGTGCTGCGCAAGAACTACGACGGCAACCAGCTGCGCCTGACCACCGGCACCACCGAAGAAGGCGGCGGCGACAACGTCAACGTCGAATACACCGGCGGCAAGACCGGCGACCGCTGGAGCGCGACCTACGCCCTGCAGTACAGCGAGAACGAGCCGGTGTTCGCTTCGCAGCGCCACGCGCTGGCCGATACCCGCAACAACGCCGCCGGCGTCGCGGTGAATCCGGCGCTGTCGCTGATCGCGATCAGCGCCGGTGGCCGGAATGGCAACGTGCGCAACCAGAACGCCCTGTACAACGCCTCGGCCTGTGATGCGTTCGGTTACACCACGGTGACCACCGCCACCCGCGGCACCTACTGCGGCAGCTACGACCAGGTCGCCGCCCGTTCGATCTGGAACAAGAACCAGAACTTCAACGGCTATGGCTACGGCACGTTCGACGTGACCGACACCACCCAGCTGTTCGGCAGCGTCAACTTCTACAAGACCAAGGCCAAGGCCAGCTCCGGCGTCGAGTTCTGGGGCACCTCCGGCGACCGTTTCACCATCGGGCCGACCGGCGCAGCTCCCGGCGCGTACTTCGATTCCAACCTGCGCGACGTCATCCAGCTGCAGCGCACGTTCAACCCGTTCGAACTGGGTGGCAATGAAGCGGCCAGCACCCTGTACGACGAGAAGAGCTACGACTTCACCTTCGGTGCACAGGGCACCTTCGCCGATCGTTTCGACTGGGAAGCCAGCGTCAACTACGGCAAGTACGAGTACGAAGCCGACCGCCCGCGCCTGCTGGCCAAGGCCGTGCATGACTACTTCCTGGGCCCGCTGCAGGGCTACAACGGGATCAACCCGATCTACGCGCTGAACCAGGACCGCTGGAATACCCCGATCACCCCGGAGATCTACCAGTCCTTCGCCACCCGCGTGAAGAACGTGGCCGAATCCACCTCGGCAACGGCCAACTTCAACATCAGTGGCGACCTGTTCGAGCTGCCGGCGGGCCCGATCGGCTTTGCCGCCGTCATCGAAGGCATGCGCCAGACCACCGACCTGGTCAGCGACGTGCGCACCAACCAGCTGCGTCCGATCGACGACCAGACCATCTACAACCTGACCAGCTCCGGTGAAACCCACGGCGCCCGCAACCGCTATGCAGTGGGTACCGAGTTCCGCGTGCCGATCTTCAGCAACCTGTCGATGAACCTGGCCGGCCGCTGGGACAAGTACGACGACATCACCGCCGTCGACGATGCCAAGACCTTCAACGTCGGCCTGGAATACCGTCCGTTCAGCAACCTGCTGATCCGCGGTTCCTACGCCACCAGCTTCCGCGCACCGGACATGCAGCTGGTCTACGCCGAAGGCGCCGCCTCGTTCTCGACCATCCTGGACGAATACAGCTGCCGTTCCGGCACCGGCCTGGGCCAGGCCGCCGGCACCCCGGGCCGTACCCGCACGCAGTGCAACGTGAGCGGTGACATCGCCTTGTACCAGGCGCAGTCGCTGATCGCCGGCAACCCGAACCTGAAGGAAGAAGAAGGCAAGTCGTGGGGCGCCGGCTTCGTGTGGGACATCATGGACTCGATGTCCATGTCGGTGGACTACTACAAGATCCGCCTGGAAGATGCCTCCACCCAGCTCAGCTCGACCTACCTGCTGCAGAACGAAGCCAACTGCCGCCTGGGCGTGCGCCCGGATGGTACGCCGTTCGAGCAGGCTGCTGATTCGGCCTTCTGCCGCAACCTGACCGCGCTGGTCACCCGTACCAGTGCACCGGGCACCACCCTGGACGGCCGCATCACCCAGCTCAACACCGCGTACATCAACGCGGCGCTGCTGGAAACCAGCGGTATCGATGCCACCTTCAAGTACAAGCTGGATACCGATCGCCTCGGCGACTTCGGCCTGGACCTGGGCTACTCGCTGGTGCTGACCAACAAGTACCAGGAAAACAGCGACGACGAGCTGATCGATTACCGCGACCTGCCGCTGTATGACTACAGCCAGCGCAGCCGCCTGCGCGGCAGCCTGAGCTGGGCCGGCGACGAATGGGGTGCCACCCTGTTCGGTACCCGCTACGGTTCGAACTGGAACGCCGCCTGGACCGAACGCCTGGCTCCGTACATGCAGTACAACCTGCAGGTCAGCAAGAAGTTCGGCCCGAACGTGCGTGCCGAGTTCACAGTGGTCAACCTGACCGACAACCAGTTCCGTCGCGATCCGACCAACACCGCATACCCGTACTTCAACAGCTACATCGGCGCCGACCCGCTGGGCCGTCGCTACTACTTCAGCCTGTCCTACCGCTTCTGATGCGACAGGTTGTGTGACAAGCAGAGCCCGGCCTAGGCCGGGCTCTGTGTTTGCGCATCGGCAGCAACGCCACACCCTGGGCCACGAAGGCCCGCCAATTGAAGGGGATACACGATGTACAAGCTGTCCTTCGCCCTGCTTGCACTGGCATTGGGCACCACCGCCGTGCCGGCCTCCGCCGCGACGGCCTACTCGGTCGAAGATTTCGTCAAGCACGCTGCCTACGGCAACGTGCGCATCTCGCCCAATGGCGAGTACCTGGCCGTGACCATGGACCACGGCGACCAGGACGTCCTGGCCGTCCTGCGCACCAGCGACCTGAAGATCCTCAAGGTCAACCAGCTGCCGGAAAAGAAGAGCGTCGGCCAGTTCACCTGGATCGCGCCGGACCGCCTGATGTTCAATGCGGTGAAGAAGATGGGCGGCTATGCCCAGCCCTTCGCCACCGGCGAGTGGTTCGCCGTCAACGCCGATGGCAGCCAGGCCGTGCCGCTGATCTTCTACGGCACCCGCGATGCCACCCAGCGCGGCAAGACCGTCGGCCGCGAAAGCTTCAGCCTGCTCGACACGCTGAAGGACGACGACCGCAATGTCATCATGCAGTCGCGTTACCCGCGCTCCAACGAAGGTGCCGGCACCCAGGTGGTGCAGGTCGATACCTTCAGCGGCCGCCGCACCGTGCTCGCACGCGCGCCCAAGGACGACTGCTCCATCGCGCTGGACGCGCAGAAGGAACCGCGTTTCGCGGTCTGTTCGTCCAGCCGCAACGAGGAAGGCGAGTACGACGAGCGCACCGAACTGTACCGCCGCGATGGCCGCGACTGGACCCTGGTCAACGCCTCCAAGACCGACGGCAAGCACCTGTGGGTCGAGCGCGCCACCGCCGATGGCACCGTGTATGTCACCCAGAGCGACGACAAGGCGCCCGGCGCGGTGGGCACGCTGGACACCGCCACCGGCGCGTTCACCTCCCTGTTCCAGGACCCGGTGGCCGAAGTCTCCGACTACATCTGGTCCACCGATGACAACCGCCTGCTGGGCGTGATCACCGAAGCTGGTGCACCGAAGGTGACCCTGGTCGATGAGAACCACCCCGACGCCGAACTGTATGGCTCGCTGGCCGCATCATTCCCCGGCGAACTGGTGGATTTCTCCAGCCACACCGCCGATGGCAGCAAGATCATCGTCTCGGTCTACAGCGACAGCAATCCGGGCGAGCTGTACCTGTATGACCGCGCCACCGGCAAGGCACGCTTCCTGATGCAGCGCGCGCCGCAGCTGGACAAGGCGCGCATGGCCTCGGTCAAGCCTTTCAGCTTCACCGCGCGCGACGGCAAAACCATCCATGCCTACCTCACCCTGCCCCATGGCAGCGACGGCAAGAACCTGCCGCTGATCGTCAACCCGCACGGCGGTCCGATCGGCCCGCGTGACAACTGGGGCTTCTCCGGCGAAACGCAGCTGTTCGCCAGCCGCGGCTATGCGGTGCTGCAGGTGAACTACCGCGGCTCCGGTGGCTACGGCAAGGCGTTCCAGGATGCGGGCCACAAGCAGTGGGCCGATGGCATCCAGAACGACATCATCGATGCCACGCAGTGGACCATCAACCAGGGCTACGCCAACAAGGACCGCATCTGCATCTACGGCGGCAGCTTCGGCGGCTACTCGTCGCTGATGGCCCCGATCCGTGCACCGGGCCTGTTCAAGTGCACCTTCGGCTACGTCGGCGTCTACGACATCGACATGATGTTCAAGAAGGGCGACATCCCCGAACGCGAGTCGGGCCAGCGCTTCCTGCGCCGCACCCATGGCACCGACACCGCCGACTGGACCCGCACCTCGCCGGCACGTCGCGCATCGGAAGTGAAGATCCCGGTTTACCTTGCCGCAGGTGCGCGTGACGTGCGCACGCCGCCGGAACAGACCGAGCTGATGAACAAGGCGCTGATCGCCGCCGGCAACAAGCCCGAAGGCATGATCATCGAGCCCGGCGAAATGCACGGCTTCTACGGTGTGCCGGCGCGGGTGAAGCTGTACACCACGATGCTCGATTTCTTCAGCCGCCACATCGGCCCGTCGACGGCATCGGGGGCAAAGGCGGCTGACTGAGCCGTCCCCCGGCTCCCTGAACAGGGGAGCCGGGAACTTCGGGCACCTTTTGGCGCACCATGAAGGTGTGCCTGCGCGTACCCGGCAACGGGTGCGTGGGTGCCATCGTTCAATCAAGGAGAGATACCGATGTACCGCAGGCTCATGCTTACAGCCCTGCTGCCTTTCGCGCTGCACGCCCCGCTCGCGCTGGCCGCCAAGCCTTCACCGGCCGCCGCACCGGATCCCACCGAGGATCCGATGATGATCACTGCCGGCTTCCTCAGCGGCCACCCGGACCTGCGCTTCCGCCTGCTGGGCATCGAAAAGCGCGACGCCGGCAAGATGGAACAGGCGTTCGGCTTCTTCCAGCGCGCCGGCTTCTATGCCGACAAGCCGTCGCAGGCGATGGTGGCGGAAATGCTGTGGAACGGCACCGGCACCCCGGTCAACCGCGCCCTTGCCTACGCCTGGATGGACCTGGCCGCCGAGCGCGGCTATGAAGGTTTCCTCGACCTGCGCGAGCGCTACTGGGCCGCGTTGACGCCCGAGGAACGCGACCGTGCCCTGCAGGAAGGCCCGGCGGTCTACGCCCGTTTCGGTGATGAGGCCGCGCGCCCGCGCATCGATGCCGCGCTGCGCCGCGAACGCCGCCAGGTGACCGGCAGCCGCACCGGCGCGACTGGCAACCTGCGCATCGTGGTGCCCGGCCTGGGCGGCACTACGGAGATCGATGGCAGCAAGTTCTACGACGATCGCTACTGGGACCCGGAGAAGTACCAGGCCTGGCAGGATTCGGTGTGGGCCAAGCCCAAGGTCGCCCGGGTCGATGTCGGTGCGGCAACCCAGATCAAGGATGAAGCCGACCGCAAGACCCGCATCGAGGCCGGCGCACCGCAGGTGGATGCCCCCGAACCGCAGACCGCCGACGAACAGCCCAGGCTGGACAACGGCAAGCCCTGATGTCTCCGCTGCCGGCCTTGTGCCGGCAGCGTTCTTTGCGCAGCCCGTGCGGCGCCCTGCCCGATTCTGGCGGCTGTGCAGCGGCCCACGTGCAACGGGCCGGCGGCTTGCCATCGGCCATGACCTTCGACACCCTTGCAGGGCGGGCCGGCGGCGTATCGTTCGGCCCACGGCCGTCCTGCGGCCATTCCCTGACTCACTCGGCCTGGAGGCCATACAAGTGACCCGTACTCCCAAGATCGTGCTGCTGACCCTGGCCGTTTCGGCCGCGCTGGTCGGCTGCGGCAAGACCGATACCCCGGCAAAGGACGCCGCCGCCTCCACGCCGGCCACCACCGACCAGGCCAGCACCTACACGCTCGACGAAGCCAAGCTGCCGGCCTACAACGCCTTCCTGGCCAGCGACCTGGACAGCAAACTGGACGCCTGTGGCGCCTTCGGCGACTACGTCAACGGCAAGTGGCTGGCCGCCAACGAGATTCCGGGCGACCGCACCAGCTGGGGCGCCTTCACCATCCTCGACGAGCGTTCGGTAGCGGTGCAGCACCAGCTGGCCGAGCAGGTCGCCCAGGTCAAGAACCCGAACCATATCGAGAAGATCGTCGGCGACCTGTGGGCCACCGGCATGGACGAGGCCAAGATCAACGCCCAGGGCATCGAGCCGCTGAAGGCCGACCTGGCCGCCATCGACGGCCTGCAGGACAAGGCCGCCATCGCCGATTACCTGCGCACCAGCGCCGCCAAGGGTGAAAACATCCTGTTCGGCTTCGGCGCCGAAGCGGACTTCAAGAACTCGGCCATGAACATGGCCTACGCCAGCCAGGGCGGCCTGGGCCTGCCGGACACCACCTACTACACCGACGCCAAGAACGCCGACAAGCTGAAGGCCTACCAGGCCCACGTCGCCAAGGTGCTGGAGCTGTCGGGCGTGGCCGCTGCCGACGCCGCCAAGCAGGCCGAGGACGTGGTCAAGTTCGAGACCCGCCTGGCCAAGGCCTCCAAGTCGCGCGTGGAACTGTCGCGCAACGTCGAGCTGTTCTACAACCCGCTCACCCTGGCCGACGCCGACAAGCTGACCCCGAACTTCAGCTGGACCGAGTTCTTCAAGTCGCAGGGCGTTGCCGCACCGGAGAAGTTCTCGCTGGCCATGCCGGCCTTCCACGAGGAAGTGAGCAAGGCACTGGGCGACACCGACGCGTCGGTCTGGCGCGCCTACCTGCGCTTCCACACCGTCGACGGCGCTTCGCCGTACCTGGCTGACGCGTTCGTGCAGGAGAACTACGAGTTCTACGGCAAGACCCTGAACGGCCAGAAGGAACAGAAGCCGCGCTGGAAGCGCGTGCTGGGCACCATCGAGAACGATGCCGGCGAAGCCTTCGGCCAGCTGTACGTGAAGGTTGCCTTCTCGCCGGAAGCCAAGGCGAAGATGGAAGAACTGGTGAAGAACCTGGCCGCGTCGCTGAAGGAACGCATCCAGGGCCTGAGCTGGATGAGCGACGAAACCAAGGCCAAGGCCATCGCCAAGTGGGAAACCTTCACCCCGAAGATCGGTTACCCGGACAAGTGGCGTGACTGGGCCGGCCTGCAGACCCAGCGCGACAGCTACCTGGGCAACGTGCGCGCGGCCAACGAGTTCAACTACAAGTTCAACCTGTCCAAGGTCGGCAAGCCGGTGGACAAGACCGAGTGGGGCATGACCCCGCAGACGGTCAATGCCTACTACAACCCGCTGCAGAACGAGATCGTGTTCCCGGCCGCCATCCTGCAGCCGCCGTTCTTCGACCCGAAGGCCGACGACGCGCTGAACTACGGCGGCATCGGTGCGGTGATCGGCCACGAAATGACCCATGGTTACGACGACCAGGGCGCACGCTTCGGGCCGAGCGGCAACCTGGAAGACTGGTGGACCCCGGCTGACAAGAAGAACTTCGAAGGCCTGACCGGCAAGCTGGTCAAGCAGTTCGACCAGTACAAGGTCGACGGCCAGGCAGTGAATGGCCACCTGACCCTGGGCGAGAACATCGCCGACCTGGGTGGCCTGGCCACCGCCTACGACGCCCTGCAGAAGGCCACCGCCGGCAAGGAAGATCCGAAGGTCGACGGCTTCACCCGCGACCAGCGCTTCTTCTTCAACTGGGCCACCGTGTGGCGCACCAAGTACACCGCGGAAAACGCCAAGGTCCGCCTGGCCACCGACCCGCACGCTCCGGCGCAGTTCCGCGCCATGGGTGCGCCGTCGAACCTGCCGACCTTCGCCGCTGCGTTCCAGTGCAAGGCCGGCTCGCCGATGGCCCGCACCGGCGACCAGCAGGTGGTGATCTGGTAAGCCGCGGCTGACGCCAAGCTAGACCTGCAAAGGCCCGGGATTTCCCGGGCCTTTGTTTTTGGCGGGGTCCGATCCCCTGCGCGCAGCGCGGGGGCTCTGACCCCATGCAGAAGCCGCGTGACGCATGCATCCCGTGCCCATGCACGGCTTGCTATAGTTCGCCCGCCCTCAATCCATCACGGATTCGTTCTACATGCCCAATTTCCGTCCGCTTGCCGTCGCCCTGGGTATCAGCCTGGCGACCCTGGTCCCGACCCACGATGCGTTCGCCGCCAAGAAGAAGGCCGTGCGCGCCCCGGCCGTCAGCGCCCAGTGCAGCGATTTCTACGATGCCACCAACGCGGACTGGCTGAAGGCCAACCCGGTGCCGCAGTCCGGCGCCGCCACCGCGCTGGGCCAGCTGGTCGACCGCAGCCGCCAGCAGCAGCGTGAACTGCTGGACGCCTCGATGAAGGCGCCGCAGGGCAACGTGCAGAAGCTGCTGGGCGACTTCTGGGCCAGCGGCCTGGACGAAGCCGCGGTGGAAGCCGATGGCTCCAACCCGATCGCCCCGCTGCTGACCCGCATCAACGCGATCAAGAAGGCCAAGGACGTCCCGGCCTCGATCGCCGCACTGCACCAGGTCGGCATCCCAGTGGCCTTCAACTTCGGCCCGGACGTGGACCTGAAGGCGCTGGACCGCCACATCGGCTACTTCATGCAGGGCGGCATGGGCCTGCCCGACCCGGCGTTCTACACCCGTACCGACGCCGACACCGTGGCCCTGATGGGCCGCTACCGCAACTACGTCAAGCAGATCCTGGCCCTGACCGGTACCCCGGCAGCCAAGCTGGATGCCGAGTCGCAGTCGGTGATCGAACTGGAAACCGAACTGGCCCGCAACGCGCAGTCGCTGGCCGGCATCAACAACCCGTTCAACAACTACGCGCCGATCTCGACCAAGGATCTCAACAGCCGCTACCGCAACCTGCAGCTGGATGCCTTCCTGAAGGCACAGGGCGTGAACGACGACCTGGTCTCGCTGGCCGACCCGGGCCTGTTCAAGCAGCTCGACACGATGGTCACCAAGCTCAAGCCGGAACAGTGGAAGGCCTACCTGCGCTGGCGCGTGGGCGACTCGATGGCGCCGTACCTGTCCAAGGCCTACCGTGACGCCGAGTTCGAATTCCGCGGCCGCGTGCTGCGCGGTGAGACCCTGCCCGCGCAGCGCTGGGAAAACGTGCTGGACGCCATCAACGTGGCCGCTGGCCCGATGGTCGGCCGCGAGTACGCCGCCCGCCACCTGTCCGCCGAAGATCGCCGCCAGGCGGCGTGGATCGTCGACAAGGTGCGCGAAGTGCAGATCGAGGCGGTCAAGAACAGCACCTGGATGAGCGCCGAGGCCAAGGCCGAAGCACAGGCCAAGCTGGCCGCACTGAAGATCGAGATCGGCACCCCGCTGCGTGACCTGGATTACAGCGTGCAGCCGATGGGCCGTGGTTCGTTCGGCGGCAACATGCTGATCGCATCGACCTGGCGCCATCGCGAGGAAATGAAGCGCATCGGCAAGGGCAACGCCGACCGTCGCTGGGACGTGCTGCCGCAGCAGCCGTCGCTGGCCTACGACCTGGCGCAGAACCGCCTGATCGTCACCGCCGCGATCCTGCAGGGCCCGGTGTTCAACGCCAAGGCCGACGCCGCCGACAAGTTCGGCAGCTTCGGTGGCCTTGTCGGCCACGAACTGAACCGCGCCGTCGACGCCAAGGGCGCCCTGGTCGATGCCAAGGGTGAACTGCGCAGCTGGTGGACCCCGGCCGACAAGACCGCCTGGACCCTGCTCGGCAGCCGCGTGGCCGCGCAGTACGGCGCCTACGAGTTCCCGGGCGTGAAGGGTGCCAAGGTCAACGGCACGCTGACCCAGGAAGAGAACCTGGCCGACATCGCCGGCCTGGAACTGGCCTGGGCGGCGTACACCGCGCAGGAACCGAAGGCCAAGCCGGCGCAGCAGCAGGGCTTCTTCCGCGCCTGGGCCGCCCTGTGGCCGCAGCAGCTGTCGCCGAACGAGGCCGCACGCCGCCTGACCGCCGACATCCGTGCACCGGGTCGCTGGCGCACCAACGGCCCGCTGTCGAACCTGCCGGCCTTCGGTGCGACCTTCAGCTGCAAGGCCGGCCAGCCGATGCAGCGCACCGACGCCGAGCAGATCAAGGTCTGGCGCTGAACCTGGCCGTGATGCGGTAACGAAGAAGGCGCCTGAGGGCGCCTTTTTCGTGGGCGGCACCTGCAAAAAAAAGACCCCGGCAGATGCCGGGGTCAAATGTCCTGCTGAAAGAGAGCGGCTTCTACATCAGAAGTCGTAGGACGCGCTCAGGCGCACCGAACGCGGCGCGGTGTAGAAGGTGCCGATACCGTAGGTATTGGAAATCGTGTGCTGGCCCGATTCATACGTCGGATCGGACTGGACCGCACGGCGCTGGTTGAGCACGTTGAACACGTCCAGACCGAAGGCCAGCTTGTGGTCGGCAAAGGCCGGGCGGTACATCACGCCCAGGTCGAAGCGATAGGTCCACGGCTGGCGGCCGGCATCACCCGGACGCGACGGCTCGCCGTTGCAGTAGTGATAGGCAGAGCCATAGCCGATCGGATCGCTGCCATCCGCGCCGTAGTAACCCAGGCAGCTTTTCGGCATGCCCGAGGTGACACGCAGGGTCGCCGATGCCGTCCACTCATCGTTGAACTGATACGCGCCATAGCCCTTCAACTGGTGGCGACGGTCATTGGCGAGGTAGCCACCGGCGTAGGCCATCAGGTAGTAGGAGTCCCAGTCCTGGGTCTTGGCCGCTTCATCCTGGCCGATGTCCGACTTGACCTGGCCTTCGGTGTTGCCGAAGTTGCGCGACCAGGTGTAATCCAGGCGACCGTACCACTTGTCGCTCAGCGGGTGCTCGATGAACAGGTCAACCGCCATGTAGCTGCGCTTGGCCTTGTTGCCGTTGTAGCCCCAGTCCGACGAACTCATCTGTACCGGCGTGTAACCGGAACCATCAGCGTGCTTGACCATGAAGGTGTTGGTCTTGCCCGGGTTGAAGATCACGCAGCCCGGCACTTCCATGCCGCTCGAATCCACACCCATCGCATCGAGCTTGGCGTAGATCTGGTCGGAATCGCACGTGTCGTCGATGGCGGTCTGCAGGCGACGGTAGGTGAACTTGGCACCCGTGTTCCAGGACGAACCGAGGGTCTTCTCGAAGCCCATGATGAATTCATCCTGGTACTGCGACTTCAGGTCGGTCGGTGCCACCGACAGCGGGTCAGGCGCAATGCCGTACTCGTTGTTGGTCGACACCGGGCCCGGGCCCAGCGCGGTCAGGTCGGTGGGGTTGCCATTGGCATCGATGCCACCGTAGGTGAAGTACTCACGGGTATAGGTCGATGCCGATGCGCCACGGATCGCCACGCTATTGGGCAGGGCCAGGTAGTAGCGGCCCAGGTTGGCGAACACCTTCAGCGACGAATCGCCGAAGACGTCCCAGCTGGCGCCCAGGCGCGGGGCCCACTGGTCACCACTCTCGACATAGGCGATGGCCGAGCTGTTGTAGTTGGTGAACTTGTCGTTGCGCAGGCCCAGGGTCAGCAGCACGTTCGGGCTGACCTGCCAGCGGTCTTCCAGGTAGTAGGCCTTCTGTTCCACCGACATGCTGGTGGTGGTAGAGAAGATGTACTTCTGCACGTAGTAGCCATCGCCGCCCGGTGCGGCGACATCGAACGCCGGTGCCGGCGACGAGCCCGGTGCGATGCGCGAATAGATCCAGGCGTAACCCGGGCCGGTCATCGCCTGCCCTTCGTTGTGGCCCTGGTAGGTCATGTTGTCGATGCCGGCGGTCAGCTCGTGGCTGCCGATGCGGTACTGCAGGTCCACGCGCAGGCCGCGGGTCTTGCTGCCCGCATCAAGCGACTTGGTGTACAGCGCGGTCTGGTCGTTGCGGATCGGCGTACCGCCGGTGATCGACGGATCCTGGCTGGTCGGGCCGCTGATGTAGGGGTTTGCCGAATCCTGCGGATTGGACTCCAGGTTGGTTTCCTTGCTGCGGCCCCAGACCGCGCTCAGGGTCAGGTCATCGGTCAGGTAACCGGTGTACTTGAAGATGTCGAACTCATCCTTGAGCTTGGTCGTATTGGCGAAGGTGCCGGTACGCTCGCCCTCGGTCATCGTGTCGTAGTCGAACTCGCGGTAGTAGCTGCTGTAGCGATCCGTGTTCTGCAGCCGGGTGTACTCCAGCGTGTTGCTGTCGTTGATGTTCCAGTCGATCTTGCCGTAGAACTTCGGCGTGTCGTAGGCATAGTGGCTGCGGATCTGCTGTGCAGCTTCTGCCGCGCCCGTCGATACGCCCTCATTGCGATCCTTCTCGGCGGCGAGGTGGATGAACAGGCGATCCTCGATCAGCGGGCCGCTGACATAGCCGCTGTAGGTGGTACGCGTGGCTTTGTCACCCTTGCGCGAACGGTACAGCGAGCCGGCCACGGTGCCGGTGTCATCCTCGAGCTCCAACCCCGGAGGCGCGGTGTGATTCGGGTAGTAGATGTCGCGCGGCGACTCCGCCAGCGAATCGGGCGACCAGGTGGTCTGGAAGCCGAACTTCCACTCGTTGGTGCCGCGCTTGCCGAGCTGGTTGATCACGCCGCCGGTGGAACGGCCGTAGCCCGCGCCGTAGCCACCCATGAAGGTTTCCTGCTGGTCGATCGAGCCGTACGGCAGGCTGACACCGCCCATTGCATTGAGCGGGTTGGTCGCGTTGAAGCCGTTCAGGTAGTACGCGTTCTCGGTGACGCTGGAGCCACCGAACGAGAGCACCGAGCGCGAGCCATTGGAGAACTCGCCGCTGCCGGCGACCACGCCCGGCGCGAGCAGCGCGATGGCTTCGGCGCTGCGGCCCAGCGGCAGCACGTCCAGCTGTTCGGAGGTGATGACCGACTTGGAGACCGTGTTGGTCACGTCGATCTTCGGAATGTTGGCCGCAGTGACGTTCACTGCGTCGAGGTTGGTGGCGCCGCCGCTGGCGGACTGGCCAAAGGAAACTTCCGTGCCGACGCCGACCTTCAGCAGCACGTTGTCACGCTTCTCGACCACCTGCCCGTCACGCTCGAGGCTGATGGAGTAACGGCCCACCGGCAGCGAGCCCAGGGTGTAGCGGCCGTTTGCATCGACGTTGGCGCTTCGCTTGAGGCCCGAATCGCTCTGCACGACCACCGTGGCGCCTGCGGCGGCCGGGGCGTTGCCATACAGGGAACCGGTGGTGCTCTGCGCCGCTGCGGCGCCGACGAACGAGGTCAGGACAACGGCCAGTGCCGTGCGCTTCAGCCGGATGGCCGTCTTGCTATAGGACATGAAATTTCCTTGTTTCGTGAAAAGACACACTTACGTTTCAGGCTCGCTGCATCAATGTTCGATCATGAAAACAGCTGAATAGGATATTAATTTCATAAAAGTTTAACTTGCAAGGCTTACTGGATAATATTTTATGTCATTGATTTTATTGACTTTACTTTGACACAAACGAAAACATTCATTTACATTTCATTTAACTGAGACATTGCGGCATTCATTTGACCGCTTATGCGCGGCGCGGGCGCGCTGATTTCGAAAGACGCCACGAGCATTTGCTTTCGTTTTCCCGCACTGGGCGGCGGCGCGAGGCGACAACGAAAAAAGGCGCCCTGGGGCGCCTTCGCTGGTGTGATGGGGTATCCGTGCCTGCCGTGGATCCATGCAGGCAGGTCGCTGGAAAAAGGGCCCTGACGGATCAGGGCCAAGCCAACCTTTGCGGAGAGAGAGAGCCGCTGTTCGCGCAGGTCAGAAGTCGTAGGAGGCGCTCAGGCGCACCGTCCGCGGGGCCGTGAAGTAGCTGCCCATTCCGTAGCTGTTGGAGACCGTGCCCGGCCCGGTCTGGTACTTGGCGGTCGACTGCAGCTGGCGCCGCTGGTTGAGCACGTTGAAGACGTTCAGGCCCAGGCCCAGCCGGTTGTCCGCGAACCCGGGGCGGTACATCACGCCCATGTCCAGCTGCGCCGTCCACGGCTGCCGGCCGGCGTCACCGGGGCGCGACGGCTTGCCGTTGCAGTAGTGGTAGGCCGATCCGTAGCCATTGAGAGGATCGCTCTGGTCACTGCCGTAGTAGCCGAGGCAGTTCTTCGGCATGCCCGACATCACCCGCACCGTGGCAGACGCGGTCCATTCGTCATTGATCTGGTAGGCGCCGAACGCCTTGAACTGGTGCCGCCGATCATTGGCGAGGTAGCCACCGGCGTACTCCATCAACGCCGCCGCATCCCAGTCCTGGGTCTTGGACACATCGCTCTGGCCGATATCCGATCTCACCTGCCCTTCGGTGTTGCCGAAGCTGCGCGACCAGGTGTAGTCCAGGCGGCCGTACCAGCCGTCGGACATCGGGTGTTCTATGAACACATCCAGCGCGACGTACTGACGCTTCGCCTTTTTTCCGTCGTAGCCCCAGTCCGTCGACCCCATGGTGACCGGCGTGTAGCCGGAACCATCACGGTGCCGCAGCTGGAACGTGTTGGTCGCGCCCGGATTGAAGATCACGCAACCGGGCAGATCGAACTTCCCTGCATCCAGCCCCATGCCCTTCAGCCGGTCGACGAAGCGGTCCGAATCGCAGGTATCGTCGATGGCCGACTGCAGTTGCCGGTAGGTGACCTTGCCGCCGGTGTTCCAGCGGCTGCCCAGGGTCTTCTCGAAGCCCAGGATCAGCTCGTCCTGGTACTGCGACTTCAGGTCGGTCGGCGCCACCGCCAGCGGGTCCGGCGCCTGCCCATACTCGCCATTGGCCGACACCGGCCCCGGCCCCAGCGGCGTAAGACCGATCGGATTGCCATTGGCATCGATGCCGGTATAGGTGAAGTATTCGCGCGTGTAGGTCGATGCGGACGCGCCACGGATGGCCACGCTGTTGGGCAACGCCAGGTAATAGCGGCCCAGGTTGGCGAACAGCTTCAACGAGGCGTCACCGAACACATCCCAGCTGGCACCCAGGCGTGGCGCCCACTGGTCGCCGCTCTCCACGTAGGCGCGGCCATCGCTGTTGAAGTTGGTGAAGCGGTCGTTGCGCAGGCCGAGCGTCAGCAGCCAGTCGGGCGTCAGCTGCCAGCGGTCCTCCAGGTAATAGGCCCGCTGCTTCACCGACATGCTGGTGGTGGTGGAGAAAATGTACTTCTGCACGAAGTAGCCATTTCCCCCCGGGGGTGCGATGCCGAAGCCCGGGCTGGGCGAGGCGCCCGGATTTCCGCGCGAATAGATCCAGGCATAGCCGGGGCCGGTCATGGACTGCCCTTCGTTGTTGCCGCGGTAGGTCATGTTGTCGACGCCGGCGGTCAACTCGTGGTTGCCGATGCGGTACTGCAGGTCCATGCGCAGCCCGTGCGTCGTGCTGCCCGCATCAAGGGCCTTGTTGTAGAGATCAGGCTGGTCGTTGCGGATCGGCGTCCCACCGTTCAACGACGGATCCTGGTTGCCGGCGCCGTTGATGTAGGGGTTGCCCGAGTCCAGCGGATTGAACTCGAGGTTGCTGGTGCGGGCGCGCCCCCACACGGCACTGAAGGTCAGCGCGTCGCTGAGGTAGCCGGTGTACTTGAAGATATCGACGTCGGTACTGGACTTTGCCACGTTGGGGAACGTACCGGTGCGATCCCCTTCGGACAGCGTCTCGTAGTCGAAGTCCCGGTAGTAGCCGCCGGTACGATCGGTGTCCTGGAAGCGCGTGTATTCCAGCGTGTTGCTGTCGTTGATGTTCCAGTCGATCTTGCCGTAGAACTTCGGTGTATCCGCACGGTAGTGGTTGCGCACCTGCTGCGCGGCGGCCTCGTTGGCGGTTGCAACACCCTCGCGACGGTTCGATTCGGCGGCAAGATGGATGAACAGCCTGTCTTCGATCAACGGGCCACTGACATAGCCGCTGTAGGTGGTCGTGGTGGACTTGTCACCGCGCCGGTAGCGATACAGCGTGCCCGGCTTGCCCTCGTTCTCGTAGGCATACCCCTCCGGCAGGGTCATGTCCGGGTAGTTCACCGATGCCGGTGACTCGGCCAGCCCGGCCGGCGACCAGGTGACCTGCGCGCCGAACCGCCACGCGTTGGTGCCACGCTTGCCGACCTGGTTGATGACGCCACCGGTGGAACGGCCATACGCCGCGCCATAACCGCCGGTGAAAGTCTCCTGCTGGTCGATGGAGCCGTAAGGAAGGCTGATGCCACCCAGGTAGTTGAGCGGATTGGTGACGTTGAAGCCATTGAGGTAATACGCGTTCTCGGTGACGCTGGAGCCGCCGAACGACAGGACCGAGCGCGACCCGTTGGAGAAGGCACCGCTGCCGGCCACCACGCCCGGCGCCAGCAGCGCGATGGATTCAGCGCTGCGCCCCAGCGGCAGCACGTCCAGCTGCTCGGAGGTGATGACCGACTTGGACACGGTGTGGCTCACATCGATCTTCGGCAGGTTCGCCGCGGTGACGTTGACCGCTTCCAGCGTGGTGGCTGGGCCATGTGCGGCGAAGCTCACTTCGGTACCACTGCCCACGCGCAGCTGCACGTCGTCGCGCTGTTCGAGGATGCGCCCGTCGCGCTGCAGGCTGATGCTGTAGCGGCCCACCGGCAGCGCGCCAAAGCTGTAGCGCCCCTGCGCATCGATGGCGGCCGTGCGCCTGAGGCCGCTGTCACTCTGGGCGACGACGGTCGCGCCTTCGGCACCGGCGGCGGTGCCGTGCAGCGTGCCGGTGGTGCTCTGCGCAGCGACGCTGCCGACGATGGAAAACAACACTGCTGAAAGCGCGCTGCGCTTCAGCACGCGATGTGCGGATGCAAATGCCATGAACTCTCTCCGGTGATGGAACTGCCGGAGCGTTATAGGCACGGGCCTGGCGTGTGCGGCAGTGCTGAAACCGGCGATGAACTGCGCGGAATGCGCCACGACACACCGTTCGGCGCGGACCGGGATTCACGCCATGCGCTTGAAACTGCTGGACATTCAGCGAGTCATGCAGCGCCTCGCACGCATGCCCGAACCACCCCACCACAGGCAACATACGTCACACCAGAAGCGCTCCCGCGCGCCATGCAGCGTCCGAAGCGACAGCACGTCGCTCCGATTCCGACACGACTCACGCCGGCTCCAGCGTCCCCCGGTAATGCACGATGCGGCCGACCAGCGGCGCACCGATCTCCACGTCGAACACGAAACGTCCATCCACTTCGTACTCGAAGCTGTCATCGCCCGGCAGCAGCGCGCGCGGCAGCGGGATGCCCAGCAGCGACCAGCGACGCGGCACCAGCTGCAGCCGACCGCCCTCGACCACCACGGCCAGCGCCACCGACACGGCACCGAAGCGCTCGACCAGCAGCGCCTCGTTGCGACCACGCCCTTCGGTCTGCAGCGAGGAGAAGCGGCGCCCGGCAAACGTGCGCGTCCAGCGCTCGCCGCCCGCTTCCGGCGCGAAGGCGACGCTGACCGGCACCTGCTCGCCCGCAGCCGGGAAGCCAAACACCACGCCCAGCAGCCGCGACAGCAGGCCACTGCCTCGCTGAACCTGCGCCCTGCCCTGCCAGCATCGCGCCGCACCCGGCGCATGCAGGGCCTGCACGGCTGTGGGCAACTGCGAATAGGCATCGCCGAGCACGCGCTGGTACAGGCTGGCGCCGGGCATGTCCTGGCGGAAACCGGTATGGATGGTGCGGCCGGCAAACACCTGGTCGTAGTCGGTCAGTTCCAGCGCATGCGTTGCCGGGCGCGCGCCCGGCGCCGGCCGTTCGCCGGCGAGCTGCTTGCGGATCAGCGCCTCGATGGCCATCGACGGAATGTAGGGACCGTCATCGGCTTCGGCCAGCAGGTGCCAGCTCTGCTGCACGGGCGCGCCATCACGCACGCCGAGCGCGCGCACGATCATGCCGCCGCGATGTTCGCCAAACTTCATCAGGTTCAGCACGGTGTAGAACAGCCGCGAGCACGGCTCCAGCGACGGCAGGCGCAGGTGCTGGCGGGCCTTGGCCAGCAGATTGAGGATGCGGTGCAGGATCTCCGGCACCGGGCCGGCGCCGATCCAGATATCGGTCAGCGTGGGGTGCTCCGGCGGCAGCACCTGCAGGTCGGGCACGTCCACCAGCGAGAAATGCAGGTTGCGCAGCGGTATCCGGCCCGGCACCGCCACGGTGAAGCGGCGGCTTTCGGCCAGGCCCACGCCGTGGCCATCACGCCCGCCGCGACGCAGCTTCACCGGTGACCCGGCATAACCGACCACCGCGCGCATCACGTTCAGGCCGATGCCTGCGTAGGGCGACGGCGCAATACCGCCTTCCACGCTGAGGATGTCCATGCGCGTGGCCATCACCCGCAACACGGCGGCGGTCAGCACCGGGAAGCTGCTGACCCCGGACAGCACGTAGACGCCGGCCGCGCGCGCCTGCGCGTCGAACTGCGAGACACCGAACACGAAGTCGGCGGCGTCGGCGAAATCCAGATAATCGATGCCGGCGGCGATGCAGGCCTCGATGGCCGCATAGCGCTGGCTGCCGTACTCCTGGAAGGGACCGGACGCATCGATCACCAGATCGGGCCCTTCGGCCAGCAGGGTCGGCGCCAGCGCCTGCCGGTCCACCCGCAGCGGCCGCACGCACGCTTCGCCGCGATAGTCCGCGCAGAAGGCCTGCGCCGCCGCCAGGGTGCGCCCGGCCACCAGCAGCTCCAGCTGCGGCAGGTCCGCCAGCAGCTGCACCAGGCGCCCTCCAAATACCCCATATCCGCCCAGGATCAGGATCTTCACGCGTCGTCCTTGTCGTACTGCGATGGAAGGGAACTGCTCTGCCATCGCATGGTAGCGCGGTCCTGCAGTGCAGCACGATCCCGCATTAACACCGCCCGTGCTATCGCTGCGCCTTCGCCCGCTGCGGAGCCGACCATGGCCGTCAGGAACATCATCTGCGTGTGGTACGACAAGGAGGCGCTGGACGCCGCCACCTTCTACGCCAACACCTTCCCCGACAGCGCGGTGACCGCCGTGCACCACGCGCCGGGCGATTATCCGGCCGGCCAGGAGGGCGCGGTGCTCACCGTCGAGTTCACCGTCTGCGGCGTGGCCTGCGTCGGCCTCAATGGCGGCCCGGCGTTCAAGCACAACGAAGCGTTTTCGTTCCAGATCCAGACCATGGACCAGGCCGAGACCGACCGGCTGTGGAACGCCATCGTCGGCAACGGCGGCCAGGAGAGCGACTGCGGCTGGTGCAAGGACCGCTGGGGCGTGTCGTGGCAGATCAGCCCGCGCATGCTCATCGAAGCGGTGACCAGCCCGGACAAGGCACTGGCGAAACGCGCCTTCAACGCCATGATGCCGATGAAGAAGATCGACATCGCCACCATCGAAGCGGCGATTGCCGGCGCATGAGCCACTGGGATGTGATCATTGTCGGGGGCGGCCATAACGGGCTGGTGTGTGCGGCTTACCTGGCGCGGGCCGGAAAGAAGGTGCTGGTGCTCGAGCGCCGTGGCGTGCTGGGCGGTGCAGCGGTCACCGAGGAGTTCCATCCCGGCTTCCGCAACTCGGTGGCGTCCTACACCGTGTCGCTGCTGCAGCCGAAGGTGATCGACGACCTGCAGCTGCACGCGCATGGGCTACGCATCGTCAACCGTCCGGCCAACAACTTCCTGCCGCTGGACGACGGCCGCTACCTGCTGTCGGCACCGGGCCGCACCCAGGCTGAGGTGGCGAAATTCTCCGAGCGCGACGCGCTGCGGCTGCCCGAGTACGAAGCGCGGCTGGAGATCTTCGCCGACGTGCTGCGTGCATGGGCGCTGCGTGCGCCGCCTGATCTCGGCGTGGCCGGCGGATGGCGTGCCCTGCCCGCGCTGTGGCAGATGGGTCGCCTCGGCCGCGAACTGGCCGCGCTGGATGCGTCGCTGCGGCAGGAGCTGCTGGACCTGTTCACCCTGTCGGCCGCCGAGTACCTGGACCGCTGGTTCGAGAGCGAGCCGATCAAGGCGCTGTTCGGCTTCGATGGCATCGTCGGCAACTTCGCCAGCCCGTACACGCCGGGCAGTGCGTACGTGCTGCTGCACCACGTATTCGGCCAGTGCAACGGCGTGAAAGGTGCCTGGGGCCACGCGATCGGTGGCATGGGCGCGATCAGCCAGGCGATGGCGGCAGCCGCGCGCGAGGCCGGTGCCGAGCTGCGCGTGGATGCGGGCGTGCGGCGCGTGCTGGTCGAGCAGGGGCGCGTGGCCGGTGTGGAACTGAGCAGCGGCGAAATCCTGCATGCACGTGCGGTGATCGCAAACGTCAATCCCAAGCTGCTGTACGAACAGCTGCTGGACCCAACGCAGGTGCCGCCGGCGACGCGTGAGCGGATGGCCCAGTGGCGCTGCGGCTCGGGCACGTTCCGGATGAACGTGGCACTGTCGCGGCTGCCGGATTTCCGCGCCCTGCCCGGCCCCGGCGACCACCTCAGCGCCGGCATCATCATGGCGCCCAGCCTGGAGTACATGGACCGCGCGTGGCTGGATGCGCGGCGTGATGGCTGGTCGCGCGAGCCGATCGTGGAGATGCTGATTCCCAGCACGCTGGACGATTCGCTGGCCCCGCCCGGGCAGCATGTGGCCAGCCTGTTCTGCCAGCACGTGGCGCCGGTGCTGCCCGATGGGCGGCACTGGGATGATCATCGCGATGAGGTGGCCGACCTGATGATCGCCACCGTCGATCGCCATGCGCCGGGCTTCGCCGCCAGCGTACTCGGCCGGCAGGTGCTGTCACCGCTGGATCTGGAGCGGACCTTCGGCCTGGTCGGCGGCGATATCTTCCATGGTGCGCTCAGTGCCAACCAGCTGTTCTCGGCGCGACCGATGGTCGGACAGGCCGGCTATCGCGGTGCGCTGCCGGGGCTGTACCTGTGTGGATCGGGCACCCATCCCGGCGGCGGCGTGACCGGTGCGCCGGGGCACAATGCCGCGCAGGTGGTGTTGCAGGACCTGTAGATCCACGCCATGCGTGGATGCGCGCACCGTATGCCGACCAACGGTCGGCACCCACAGCGTGAAATGATCCTGTTCAAAGCGTGCCGACCAACGGTCGGCACCTACCCGCGTGAAGAGAGG